>JADLDF010000525.1 GCA_020846815.1 Gammaproteobacteria bacterium
TCGGCGCGAGCATCGGCGTCGTCGAGATCACGCCGCACACCGAGAGCGTCGCGGCGCTGCTGAGCGCCGCGGACGTGGCCTGCTATTCGGCCAAGGACCAGGGACGCAACCGCATCCAGGTCTACGAAGGCGGGCACGGCGAGCAGCGCCACCGGGAGATGAAATGGGTCGCGCAGATCGCACGCGCCGCCGAGCAGGGGCGCTTCGAGCTCGCGGCGCAGACCATCCGCGCGCTGCGCCCCGGCCTCGAGGGCCGATTCTTCGAACTCATGATCCGCATGCGCGACGAAGAGGGCCGCCTGGTGCTGCCGGGGGAGTTCATCCCGGCAGCGGAGCGCTACAACGTCATGCCGACGATCGACTTCTGGGTCATCGGCGAGGCGGTGCGCGTGCTGCGCGCGCTGCCCGAGGGCGTGCCGCGGCCGCTGCTGGCGGTAAACGTCTCAGGCACGTCGCTGAGCGATCCGGTCTACCTCGAGCGCGTGCTCGGGCTGCTGCGCGATCCGCAGCTCGCGCGCTGTGTCTGCTTCGAAGTCACCGAGACCGCGGCCGTCGCCAGCCTCGACGGCGCGGCCGGCTTCATGCGCGAGCTGAAGGGGCGGGGCTGCCGTTTCTCGCTCGACGATTTCGGCAGCGGGTTGTCCTCGTTCCGCTACCTGCGTAACCTGCCGGTCGACTTCCTGAAGATCGACGGCGAGTTCGTCGGCAATGCGGAGAAGGACGCCGTGGACCGCAGCATGATCCAGGCGATCGTCCAGGTCGGTCGTGCCCTCGGGATCGCGACCGTCGCCGAGAAGGTCGAGACGGCGGGCATCCTGGAAGCGCTGGTCGCGCTGGGCGTCGACTATGCCCAGGGCTATCACGTGGCGCGTCCGGCGCCGGCGGCGGAGCTGGCCTTGGGGTTGGCGAACGGATCAGCCGACGGTCCCGGCGGCTGAAGCACCTGGTCTAGAATGCACTGACCTCCTGTCCGCACGAGCATCGCATTGCGCTCTCCCGAGGCCGTGATCGACCAAGCTGCACCGGACCGGCTCCGCGGCGCCGACGATTCGTCCCGGACCGCGGCGCAGCGGCTCCGCGACACCGACGACTCGCTCGAGGCTGCGGCGCAGCGGCTCTGCGGTGCCGACGATCCGCCGCCGTGGACGCGTCGCGTCTTCGGGCGGCGCTTCCCGGCGGTGCTGGCCTGCGATCACGCGAGCCGCGCGGTGCCGCGCGCGCTCGGCACGCTGGGCCTGACGGAGGCGCAGCGTTCGCGGCACATTGCCTGGGACATCGGTGCCGGGGCACTCGCCGAGGCGCTGGCGCAGCGGCTGGGCATCGCGGTCGTCGCTTGCGGCTATTCGCGCCTGGTCATCGACTGCAACCGCCGTCTCGACGATCCGACCAGCATCGTCGAGACGAGCGACGGTGAGAGCATCCCGGGCAATCTCGGTCTCACGCCCGCGGCGCGCGCGCTGCGGGCGCGGGAGATCTTCGCGCCCTACCATGCGTCGCTGGCCGCCGAGCTCGATTCGGCCGCGGCGGCGGCGGGTCCGGACCTGCGCCCGGCGCTGATCGCGATCCACAGCTTCACCGACGTGTTCGGCGGCCGCGCGCGGCCCTGGCACTGCGGCATCCTCTGGGACCGCGACCCGCGGCTGGCGCTGCCGCTGCTCGCGGCGCTGCGCGCCGAGCTGGGCCTCGTGGTCGGCGACAACGAGCCCTATTCGGGCCGTCACCCCGCCGACTACACCGTCGACACGCACGGCGAGCGCCACGGCCGGCCGCACGTCTGCATCGAGGTGCGGCAGGATCTGCTCGCCGAAGATGCCGGCGTCGCGACCTGGGCCGACCGGCTGGCCTCGCCACTCGCAGCGCTGCTCGCCGATGCGTCGTTGTACCGCGCTGCCGGCATCGATGGAGGTGGACCATGAGTCTGCGCGAGCCCCCGTTCACGGTCGGGATCGAGGAGGAGTATCTGCTGGTCGATCGGCGCACGGGCGACGTCGCCAACGACCCTCCGCCCGAGCTGCTGGAGCGCTGCGGCGAGCGCAGCCGCGGCCAGATCAGCCCCGAGTTCCTGCGCTGCCAGGTCGAGGTCGGCACGCGCGTCGCGCGCTCCATGGTCGAGGCTCGGGCCGATCTCGCGCGGCTGCGCTCGCTGATCGTCGAGATCGCGGCCGACTACGATCTAGCGCCGATCGCCGCCTCGAGTCACCCGTTCGCGCGCGTCACCTCGCAGGTGCGCACCGACAAGGAGCGCTATTTCGCGCTCGCCCACGAGATGCAGGCGACCGCGCGCCGCATGCTGATCTGCGGCATGCACGTGCACGTTGGCATCGACGACGACGAGCTGCGCATCGACCTCATGAACCAGATGACCTACTTCCTGCCGCACCTGCTGGCGCTGTCCTGCTCGTCGCCGTTCTGGGAGGGGGAGGAGACGGGCCTGCACTCTTTCCGGCTGACGATCTTCAACTCGCTGCCGCGCACCGGGCTGCCGGATCGCTTTGCGAGCTACGGCGAGTTCCGCCGCGAGCTCGAGACGCTGATCCGCAACGGCCTGATCCAGGACACGAGCAAGATCTGGTGGGACATCCGGCCGAGCTCGCGCTACCCGACGCTCGAGACGCGCATCA
>JADLDF010000526.1 GCA_020846815.1 Gammaproteobacteria bacterium
ACTTAAAATCCGTTGGCCGCGAGGTCGTGCCGGTTCGAGTCCGGCCCGGGGCACCACCTTCAGGTAGAATTCAAGTCAATCGAGTTTTGTAACTACCTGAAAATTCAAAAAGTGCTGGCTGTCAGAAACCTACACGTCTTCCGCGGGGATCGGCATGTCCTGCGTGGTCTGAGCTTCGACCTGGAGGCTGGTTCCTGCCTGCTGGTCACCGGCGTCAACGGCGCCGGAAAGACCACGCTGCTGCGCGCACTCTGCGGCCTCGTCGACGCCGAGGAGGGCACGCTGCAATGGCGCGGTGTCGCGACGGCGCGATCCGCACCTGGCTATCACGCCGAACTCGCCTACCTCGGCCACGATGCCCCGCTCAAGGGCGACCTCAGCGGCCGGGAGAACGTGCGCTATACCGTCGGCCTGCGCCGCGCGCTAGACCGCGCAGCGGTGTCGCGGGCGCTCGAACGCGTCGGGGCGAACGCCTTCGCGGACCGGCCGGTCCGCTCGCTGTCGGCCGGCCAGCGGCGGCGCATCGCCTTCGCCGCGCTCTGGCTCTGTGGCGCGACGCTGTGGATCCTCGACGAGCCGAACACCAACCTCGACACGGAGGGGCAGGCGCTGGTCGCCGGCCTGATCGAGGAGCAGCTCGCGGCCGGGGGCCTGGTGGTCGCGGCCGTGCATCAGGAGCTGCATCTGGCCGCGGGCCGCCGCGTGGATCTGGTGATCCCGGGGGGCCGATGACAGGGCCGCCGCCACCGGCGTCCTGGCCGGCCGCCGGCAGGCTGGTGCTGGAGCGTGACCTGCGGCTGGCTTTCCGCCGCAGCGGGCAGCTCGTGCAACCCCTGGCGTTCTTCGCGGTCATTACCTTGCTGTTCCCGCTCGCCCTGACGCCGGAGCTCGGCCGCCTGCGGGAAGTGGCGCCGGGCGTCTTGTGGATTGCCGCAATCTTATCTTCCATGCTGGCGCTCGAGTTCCTGTTCCGGGACGATGCGCAGGACGGCACGCTCGAGCAGTTCGCGCTCTCGGGGCAGCCGTTGACGCTGCTGCTGTTCGCCAAGACCGTCGCGCACTGGCTGCTGACCGGGCTGCCGCTCGCACTGATGGCGCCGGTGCTGGGGGTGGCGCTGGGCGTGCCGCTGCAGGCGCTGCCCGGCATACTGGCGGCGCTCGCGCTGGGCACGGTGACGCTGAGCCTGATCGGGGCGATCGGCGCGGGCCTGACGCTCGGAGTGCGTCGCGGTGGCGTGCTGCTGTCGCTGCTGACGCTGCCGCTGGCCGTTCCGATCCTGATCTTCGGCGCGCGTGCGACCGAGCTCGCGATCGAAGGCGCGGACTACGCAGGGCCGATGTACCTGCTGGCCGCGCTTGCGGTGCTCGGCCTGACGCTGGCGCCGCTGGCCGCGGCTGCCGCGGTGCGTATCGGACTGGAGTGATCGATGGACTGGACGTGGTTCCACCGGCTGGCTTCGCCGCCGCATATCTACCGGATCGCCGGCACGCTGACGCCGTGGTTCGCCTGGCCCGCGGGGCTGCTGATCGTCGTGGCGCTGTACGGCGCCCTGGTGCTCGCGCCTCCCGACTACCAGCAGGGCGACGGCTTCCGCATCATCTACGTGCATGCCCCCGCGGCCTGGCTGTCGCTGATGATCTACTCGACCATGGCGAGCGCCGCGGCGATCGGCCTGATCTGGCGCATGAAGGTCGCGCACGCGGCCGCGGCGAGCTGCGCGGCCATCGGCGCCTGGTTCACGGTCGCTTCGCTGATCACCGGCATGCTCTGGGGCAAGCCGATGTGGGGCACGTACTGGGTCTGGGACCCGCGGCTCACCGCGCAGCTGATCCTGCTGTTCCTCTATCTCGGCTACATGGGGCTGCGTGCCGGCATCGAGGACACGGCCCGCGCCGACAAGGCGAGCGCGGTGCTGGCCATCGTCGGCATCGTCAACGTGCCGATCATCCGCTTCTCCGTGGACTGGTGGAACTCGATCCACCAGGCGCCCTCGGTCATGAAGCTCGACCGGCCGTCGATGCCGGCGGACATGCTGATCCCGCTGCTGCTGATGCTGCTCGGCTTCACGCTGTATTTCGTCGCGGTGCTGCTGGTGCGGCTGCGGGCCGAGATCCTGCGCCGCGAGCGCACCGCGAACTGGATCCGGGAGGCGCTGTCGGCATGAGCGAATTCCTCGCCATGGGCGGCTACGCCGAATACGTCTGGCCGTCCTATGCGCTCACCTTCCTGGCGGTGATCGTCAACGTCGCGCTCGCGCGGCGGGCACATGCGGCGGCGCGTGCCGAGGCACGGCGCCGTCTCTCGATCGAAGGAGAAGATCGATGACCCCTCGTCAACGACGGATCGTACTGGTGCTCGGCATCCTCGCCGGCGTGTCCCTGGCGGGCCTCCTGGCGCTGCGCGCCTTCCAGGACAACGTGATGTTCTTCTTCGACCCCTCGCAGGTCGCGGCGGGCGAAGCGCCGACCGGCGAGCGCTTCCGGCTCGGCGGCATGGTGCGGCCGGGCACCGTGGACCGCAAATCGGGCAGCCTCGACATGGCCTTCGTCGTCACGGACTTCAAGCACGACGTCAGTGTGCACTACAGCGGCGTCGTGCCCGA
>JADLDF010000527.1 GCA_020846815.1 Gammaproteobacteria bacterium
GAGCCTCCGGGCGGCACGCTCGATGCACCCGCGCGCCGCTCGGCCTACACCGCGACGCTCGAGGTCCTGGCGCCGTAACGGCGGCGGCCACGGCGGGATCGATCGCGACGCATGCGCCAGGTGGTGATTCCTGCGACGTTCGCGCGCACTCCGGCGCTCGCCTGTCCCGGCGAGCGCCGGCAGCTCGCGGGCGAGACCATGGGCACGACCTGGCAGGTCTGCCTGTACGGCTCTGCCGAGGTCGCAGCGGCCGCGCGCGCGAGCGTCGAGCAGACTCTCCGTCTGGTGGTGCGACAGATGAGCCATTGGGAACCCGGCTCCGACCTGTCGCGCTTCAATGCCGCCGCGCCCGGTACGCCGGTCGCGCTGCCGGAACCGCTGTTCGGCCTGTTGCAGCGCGCGCAGCGCATCGCCGCGCTGAGCGAGGGTGCATTCGATCCGGCCGCCGGCGCGCTGGTGCGCCGCTGGGGATTCGGTCCGGACCGCGCGCGCCTCGATCCCGAGTTCCGCATCCCCGACGCCGCCGAGATCGCGAGGCTGCGGGACCGCGGCGGCTGGCAGCGCCTGCGGTTCGAGCCGGTGACGCGCCAGGTCGTGCAGCCCGGCGGGCTGGAACTCGATCTCAGCGCCATCGCCAAGGGCTACGCGGTGGACCTGGTATCGGAACGGCTGGTCCGCGACGGCTGCGCGTCGCATCTGGTCGAGATCGGCGGGGAGCTGCGGGCCGCCGGCCTGAAGCCCGACGCACAGCCCTGGTGGGTCGCACTCGAGCAGCCGGTGGCCGATGCCGGGCTCGACGAAACCCTGGTCGCGCTGTGCGACCGCGCGATCGCGACCTCCGGCAGCCATCGGCGCTGGTTCGAGCACTCCGGCCGGCGCTACGCGCATACCCTCGATCCGCGCAGGGGCTCGCTCGTGGACAACGATCTCGTGTCCGTGACCGTGCTCGGCGAGGAATGCTGGCATGCCGATGCCGTGTCGACGGCATTGATGGTCATGGGCGCCGATCAGGGCCGCGCATTCGCCGATCGCCACGGCTTTGCCATGCGTGTCGTGCGCCGCACGCCGCAGGGATATCGCGAAGACTGCAGCCGCGCGTGGCGCGAGATGCTGCAGTGATCTGGCTGACGGCCCTCGGCCCCGAGCGCCTCGCCGCGGCCGTACTGGCACTGGCTGCGTTCATCCTGCTGTGTGCGCACACCGTCCGCAGGGAGCGGCGGCGCCGACGTGCCATCGCGCGTGAGGCACGGTCGCTGCTGCCTTCGAGCGATCGCGCCGCGCCGCTGCTCGTCGCTCATGCGAGCCAGACCGGCACCGCCGAGCAGATCGCCTGGCAGACCGCGAGATCGCTGCAGCTCGCCGGCGTGCCCGCGCAGGTCATGTCCCTCGGCGCGCTGGCCCGCGACGGCCTGAGCGGCGTGGAACGCGCGCTGTTCGTCGTCAGCACCTACGGCGAAGGCGATCCTCCCGATGCGGCCGCGCCTTTCGTCCGCGGCACCATGCTCGAGCGGCGCGGTGCGGCGGGCGGCCTGGCCGGCCTGCATTTCGGCATGCTCGCGCTCGGCGACAGCAGCTACGCGCGCTACTGCGGCTTCGGGCGCACGCTCGACGACTGGCTGCGCGAGCAGGGCGCGCTGCCGCTGTTCGAGCGCATCGACGCCGACCGCGTCGCCGACGCGGCCATCGAGCGCTGGCGCCAGCAGCTCGCGCATCTCGCCGGCACGCGCGATGCGCCCGACTGGTCGGGGCCGGAGTTCTCGCGCTGGATGCTCTGCGCACGCGAGCGCCTGAATCCGGGCAGCGACGGCGAGGCCGCCTGCCATCTGGAGCTGCGTCCCGCCGCGGACGCAGCGCTGCCATGCTGGGAAGCCGGGGATCTGATGCAGGTGCTCGTGCCGGGCGAGAGCCAGCCGCGCGAGTATTCCATCGCCTCGATCCCCGCCGATGGCGGCGTCCATCTGCTGGTGCGACAGGCGCGCCGCGCCGACGGCAGCATCGGCCGTGCTTCCGGCTGGCTGCTGGGCACCGCGCAACCCGGCGACCTGCTGGAGGCGCGCATCCGCGAGCATCGGGGCTTCCGCATCGAGGACAATGCCCGGCGTCCGTGGATCCTGATCGGCAACGGCACGGGCATCGCCGGTCTGCGCGCGCTGCTCAAGGCACGCGAGGCCGCGGGCGCCGCGGCGACGGACGACGCGCGCTGCTGGCTGCTGTTCGGCGAGCGCAGCGCGCGACACGACGCCTTCTACGCGGCCGACATCGATCGCTGGCGGCGCAGCGGCCTGCTCGTCCACTGCGATCTCGTCTATTCGCGCGATCAGGCCGAGCGCCGCTACGTCCAGCACCGGCTCGCCGAGTGCCGCGACCAGGTGCGGGCGTGGATCGATGCCGGTGCCGCCATCTACGTCTGCGGCAGCCTGCAGGGCATGGCCGCGGCGGTCGACGCCGTGCTCGAGGAGACGCTGGGTCGCATCCAGCTCGACCTGCTGACGCGCTCGGGACGCTATCGCCGCGACGTGTACTGACAGCGCCGACACGGCGCGCGACGCCGCGCAACCGGACTTCAGCGCGCTGCGGTCCGCAGCCTCAGCGAGAACTCGATCGGCACGATCACGACGACCTGGCGAGGCTCGCCGTCGATACGGTACGGACGGAAGATCGCCGCGCGCAGGCTCTGCACGGCCGCCGCATCCAGCGCGGCATGACCGCTGGAGCGCTCGATCCGCACGTCACGCGCATGGCCATCCGCGTCGACGAGCACGCGCAGCTCCACGATGCCCTGGTGGCGCAGCTTCCTGGCCGACGAGGGATAGTGAGGCATCGGCGGTCGCAGATACTCGACGTGCGACACCACGGGCGGCATCGCAGTGGCCGGCGGCCGCTCGCCCGGCGGCGATATCGCAGTCGATGGCGCACTGGCGACCTGGATGGCCATCGGCGACGGCTCGACCGCCGGCGTCTCGACCTCCACGACCAGCGGCAGATCCAGCTTCGGCGGCAGCCGCTGCAACGTCGGCTCCGACACTGCGGGCTGAACCTCGGACTGCGAAGGTTCCGGCAGCAGCACGGCCATCAGGGCGGCGGGCTGCAGCGCCTGGCGTACGCCGGGCATGCGCATCAGGGCAACGACCAGCAGCACGTGCATCAGGCAGACCACGACAAACGCCCCGGAACGCGGGCTGCTCAGGGACAACGTCGGACGCACAGTCAGAGGAACGCTCATGGGTTCGATCACCTTGGGACGGCGTAAGCCTCGTGGCTACGTACGAACACCCGCCCGCTAATGGGAATCATTCTTATCAATATCCGACAGTCCTGCAACCGGACTTCTGCGTATAGGGGTGCGAAACCACCCAAAGGCGATCTCTAAAAAGCCGCAATCAGCGCAGCGGGAATCCACCACCAGGAATCAGGTAGCGCCGCCCAACACGAGCCCGTATCGGCAAGTCGAGGCCAGCGGCGTCTGCCGCCCAAGTAGGCACCCGGCCTTGAGGTGGGTGCTCGGGTCCACCACTATCTGGCGAGGTTGACCGCCGCCAGGGCCAATCCCAGAATCAGAAGGAATTTCCTTACCGGTGTGGAGGATGCCCGTGATCACGAGCAAGCTGACCAGTAAGGCACAGACCACCATTCCACAGGCCGTACGCGCCGCCCTGCAGCTCAAGATGAGCGCCTGGCCGGTCGACGGGTGACAGCCGCTCCGCCCGCACCTGGAAGGTCCGCAGTCCCCGTCGCCATCGGCGCACCGTGCAGCTTCCGGGGCGCC
>JADLDF010000528.1 GCA_020846815.1 Gammaproteobacteria bacterium
GGCAGCAACCTGCTGGTGCGCGACGGCGGCCTGCGCGGCGCCGTGATCATGCTGCACGGCGTGCTCGACCGTCTCGAGCGCCGCGCCGACGGCGACGTGCACTGCGAGGCCGGCGTGCCCTGCGCGCGCCTTGCCCGGCAATGCCTGCGCTGGGGCATCGGCCCGGCGGATTTCTTCGCCGGCATTCCCGGCACGCTCGGCGGCGCGCTGGCGATGAACGCCGGCGCCTTCGGCGGCGAGACCTGGCCGCACGTGGTCGAGGTCGAAGTCATCGGCCGCGACGGCACGATCCGCACGCGCCCGGCCGCCGAGTACCGGATCGGCTATCGCAAATGCCTGTCGCCCGTGGCCGGCGAGGGCTTCCTCGCGGCACGGTTGCGTTTCGGCCCGCGTGCCGACGCCGACGATGCGCCGATCCGCGCGCTGCTGGAGCGCCGTCGCGCGACCCAGCCCATCGGCGAATGGAGCTGCGGCTCGGTGTTCACGAACCCGCCCGGCGACCATGCCGCGCGGCTGATCGAGGCCGCCGGCCTCAAAGGCCGGGCCGTCGGCGGCGCCCGCGTCTCGCCCAAGCACGCCAATTTCATCGTCAACGAGGGCACCGCGACCGCGGCCGACCTCGAGACCCTGATCGCACAGGTACAGCAGACCGTGGAATCGCAGTTCGGCATCCGCCTCGTCCCCGAAGTCCGCATCATCGGCGAGGCCCTCCCATGCGCCTGAAGCTCGATCGCTCGCTGGCCCGCGAGGCCGCCGCGCCGGCCGAGTTCGGCAAGGTCGCCGTGCTGCTCGGCGGCAGCTCGACCGAGCGCGAGATCTCGCTGCTCTCCGGCAACGCGGTGCTGGCCGCGCTGCGCCGCAAGGGCGTCGATGCGCATCCCTTCGACCCGGCCGCGACGCCGCTCGCCGAGCTGCCACGCGCCGGCTTCGCGCGCGCCTTCATCGCGCTGCACGGCCCGGGCGGCGAGGACGGCACGGTCCAGGGCGCGCTCGAGTGCCTCGGCCTGCCGTACACCGGCTGCGGCGTGCTCGGCTCGGCGGTCTGCATGGACAAGCTGCGCACCAAGCGTCTCGCCGCCGCCGTCGGCATCGCCACGGCCGAGGTCGTCGTGCTCGAGGGCCCGCAGGACTTCGAGCTCGCGGTTGCGAAGCTCGGCCTGCCGATGATCGTCAAGCCCTCGACCCAGGGCTCCTCGGTCGGCATGAGCAAGGTCGAGCGGGCCGAGGACCTGCCGCAGGCCTGGACCGCGGCCGCGGCCACGGACGACTCGGTGTTCGCCGAGCCCTGGATCACCGGCGGCGAGTACACCGTCGGCATCCTCAAGGGCAGGGCGCTGCCCTCGATCCGCATCGAGACGCCGAACACCTTCTACGACTACCAGGCAAAGTACTTCCGCGACGACACGCGCTATTTCTGCCCCTCCGGCCTCTCGGCCGAGGCCGAGGCGCATCTCGCGGCGCTCGCCCGGGGCGCATTCGCTGCGGCGGGCGCCTTCGGCTGGGGGCGCGTCGATTTCATGATGGACCGCACCGGCCGTCCGCTGCTGCTCGAGATCAACACCGTGCCGGGCATGACCGACCACAGCCTGGTGCCCATGGCCGCCCGCGCCACCGGAGTCGATTTCGACACGCTCTGCTGGCGCGTGCTCGAGACCAGTTTCGAGCGCGTACCGCTCGACCTCGAACCAGGGCGCGCGCCGCTCGAGCCCGAAGCGGAGCGCGCGCCGCGCGCGACTCCGGGCGCCTGAGGAGCAGGGCATGAAGCTGTTCGGACCGCGCAAGCCGAAGAACCGACGCAAGCAGGGCGAGCCGCGCTGGCGCCTGCCGGCGGTCGACTGGCGGCGCGTCGCGACCTCGCTGTTCGGCGCCGCGATCCTCGGCGCAGGCGTCGCGGCCGTGGTCTGGGCGCTCGATCAGCCGATCCAGCGCGTCGCGGTGCAGGGCCGCTTCCAGCGCGTGTCGCCGCTGGACGTGGAACAGGCGGTCAAGGACCGGGTGCGCGGCGCGGGCCTCGTTTCGGTCGAGCTCGCCGCCGTGCAGCGCAAGATCGAGGAGCTGCCCTGGGTCGACACCGCCAGCGTGCAACGCGCCTGGCCGCGCGGCCTGCGGGTCGTGGTCACCGAGCAGGTCGCCGCCGCGCGCTGGGGCGCGAACGGCATTCTGAACGCGCGCGGCGAGCTGTTCGCGAGCGAGAGCCGCCACATCCCGGCCGAGCTGCCGCGCCTCGCAGGTCCCATCGGCACCGAGCAGCAGGTCGCGCAGCGCTACTTCGCGATCCAGGGCCGGCTGGTCGAGGCCGGCATGCGCATCGTCGCGCTGCAGCTCGATGCCCGCGGCGCCTGGCGCATCGTGCTCGACAACGGCGTGCAGGTACGGCTCGGCCGCCGCCAGGTCGACGAGCGCTTCGAGCGCTTCGTCGCCGCGGCGCTGCGCCTGGTCGCGCAGCGGTCCCAGGACATCGACTACGTGGACATGCGCTACACCAACGGCTTCGCGGTCGGCTGGAAGGGAGGCGCCGGCGGCGGCGCGCGGGTGGCGGACGGATCGATGCGCGACGGCGACGAATTCGCCGGCGCCTGAGGGAGTTGCAACGAGTTTCATGGCGAAGAAGCAGGACAGACAGCTGATCGTGGGCCTCGACATCGGCACGTCGAAGGTCGTCGCGCTGGTGGGCGAGGTCGGGGCCGACCATTCCATCGAGATCATCGGCATCGGCTCGCAGCCGTCGCGCGGCCTGAAGAAGGGCGTGGTCGTCAACATCGAGTCGACGGTGCAGTCGATCCAGCGCGCGGTCGAGGAGGCCGAGCTCATGGCCGGCTGCGAGATCCATTCGGTGTTCGCCGGCATCGCCGGCAGCCACGTCAGGAGCCTCAATTCCCACGGCGTGGTCGCGATCCGCGACAAGGAAGTCAACGGCTCGGACGTCGACCACGTCATCGACGCCGCCAAGGCCGTGGCGATCCCCGCCGACCAGAAGATCCTGCACGTGCTGCCGCAGGAATTCATCATCGACGGCCAGGAGGGCATCCGCGACCCCGTCGGCATGTCCGGCGTGCGCCTCGAGGCCAAGGTGCACATCGTCACCGGCGCCGACAGCGCCGCGCAGAACATCGAGAAGTGCATCCAGCGCTGCGGCCTCGCGGTCGACGACGTCGTGCTCGAGCAGCTCGCCTCGAGCTACGCGGTGCTGACCGACGACGAGAAGGACCTCGGCGTCTGTCTCGTCGACATCGGCGGCGGCACGACCGACATCGCGGTGTTCTCGCACGGTGCGATCCGGCACACCGCAGTCATTCCGATCGCGGGCGACCAGGTGACCAACGACATCGCAGTGTCGATGCGCACGCCGACGCAGTACGCAGAAGACATCAAGATCAGGTACGCTTGCGCGCTTTCGCAGCTTGCCAATCCTGATGAAAGCATCGAAGTGCCGAGCGTCGGCGAACGCCCGGCGAGACGGCTCGCGCGGCAGACGCTCGCCGAGATCGTCGAGCCCCGCTACGAAGAGCTGTTCGGCCTCATCCGCGAGGAGCTGCGCCGCAGTGGGTTCGAGGAAGTGATCGCCGCCGGCATCGTGCTCACCGGCGGCAGCGCCAAGATGGAAGGCGCGATCGAGCTCGCCGAGGAGATCTTCCACGTGCCGGTGCGGCTCGGCCTGCCCACGGGCGTCAGGGGCCTCTCCGACGTGACCGCCAACCCGATCCACTCCACCGGCGTCGGCCTCCTTCTCTATGCGCGCGACCACGCGCTGCCGGGGAACCGAGGCCGTTCCTTAGGAACCAACGCCAAGTCGATGATCGACCGGATGAAGCAATGGTTCCAGGGCAACTTTTGACGCGTCCGCCACTGGCGGCCGCAGGGGAGCCGCGATTGCCGGCTCCCCGCTGCGAAGACGAGAGACGACGAGACTGACTACGACGACGACTCAAGACGACGTACCGACCACCAATCGTTCCGAAGCTGACACTTCAGACACCGACTCGAACGAATACAGGAGCCAAACGATGTTCGAACTCATGGACGCATACAGCCAGAGCGCCGTAATCAAGGTGCTCGGCGTCGGCGGCGGCGGCGGCAACGCCGTCTCCCACATGGTCACCAGTGGCATCGAGGGCGTGGACTTCATGTGCATCAACACCGATGCGCAGGCGCTCAAGCACTCGAAGGTCAAGAC
>JADLDF010000529.1 GCA_020846815.1 Gammaproteobacteria bacterium
CCGATGCTCGAATGCAGGCCCGAGACGACCACGTCGAGCACGCGCGTCTCGCGCGGGTAGTCGGCATGCAGATGCGGCGCGACGATCGCGCAGCGGCGGCGGAACTCCGCCAGCGGCACGCCGGGAACGATGCCGGCACGCTCGATGCGGCCGCCGAGCGCGGCCGGATGGTCGCCATAGATCGCGCGCAGCAGCGTGGTCTTGCCCGAGCCGTTGGGACCGTGCACGACCCAGCACTCGCCCGGCCGGATCTCGAGGTTCAGGCTGCGCAGCACCGGGTGCCAGTCGAGGTATACCGAGGCGCGCTGCAGACGCACCAGCGGCGCGGACGCCGGACCGGTGCCGGTCGCCGCCGCGACCGGCGCGACGCCCGACGAGTGCCGCGACACGCCCCGCTGCGATGGCGCCGGCGCGGCGCGCGCCGCGAGGTGGCGCGGCATGCGGCCGCGGAAGGTCACGCGGCCGGCCTCGAGCCGCAGCAGATGGGTTGCGCCCGGCGGGATCTCCGCCATGCGGTGGCTGGTCAGCACCCAGGGCCGTGCGCTGCGCGCCGTGCCCGCGAGCCAGCGAAGCAGGCGCCGGCGGTGCGCGGCGTCGAGGCCGGCGAGCAGCTCATCGAGCAGCAGCAGGCGTGGCGCCGTCGCCAGTGCCCGCGCCAGCAGCACGAGGCGGCGCTCGCCGAAGGACAGCGTCAGGAAGCGCCGTCGCGCCAGATGCCCGGCGTCGAGCCGCGCGAGCCAGCCGAGCGCGCGGCGTCGTTGTGCCGCGGTCAGCGGCCCCTGCGGAATGTCGCTGCGCGTGAGGCCGGTGCCGACGACCTGCAGCGCGGTCGGATTCCAGCCATAGCGCTCGTAGCGGTCCTGACGCTCGGGACCGAGGTAGGCGATCTCCTCGATGACGCCCAGTGGCGAGTCGAAGGTCTCGCTCCGCCAGCGGTAGCGGCGCACGGGTCGCGCGACCGGATCGGGCCAGACCGCGCCCGCGAGCAGTTTCAGCAGCTGCGTCTTGCCGGCGCCGTTGTCGCCGACCACGACCCAGCGCTCGCCCGGCGCGACGCGCCAGTGGATGTCGCGCAGGATATGCCGGCCGTCGCGGTGCAGGTCGACCCCTGCGAGCCGCACTTCCAGCCATGCCGACCCTGCCGGCCGCGCCCGCGACGACGACCGCCGCTGCACCCCCGCAGGGATTCCGGCCCGGCTGCGGCCGCGCCGCTCAGCGGGCATGCCAGATATCGCCGTCGCGCCGCGCACGACCCTCGCGTTCGAGCTTGATCAGATGCGCCAGCAACGACAGCCGTGCGAAGCGCTGCAGCTCGGGACCGATGCCGCGGTAGACCTCGACGACGAGCGTGTCGACGGTGGCGGCGACCGAGCCGGCCAGCGCCGCGGCGACCATCGCTTCGCGCCGCAGGCGATGCGCGAGCACCTGCTCGATGAGCTCGTAGGGCGAGCCGAGCACCCGCCCGTGCCCCGGCGCGAGATGCGCCAGCGCATAGCCGCGCAGACGCCGCAGCGCGCCGAGGTAATCGCTCATGTCGCCGTCGGGCGCCAGGATCACCGGCGTCACGCCGTCGAGCAGGTGATCACCGGTGAACAGCAGCTGCTCGTCCTCGAGCAGCCAGCAGACGTGGTTCGAGGCATGACCGGGCGTGTCGATGGCGCGCAGGCAGCGGCCGCCGACATCGAAGGTCTCGTCGCGCGCAGGCTGGTGTTGCGGCCCGAAGCTGAGGTCCTGACGTCCGTCGCCGGGCGGCGCGCGCCCGATCAGACGCGCCCCGGTACGCGCCGCGAGCGTCGCGGCGAGCGGCGAGTGGTCGCGGTGGGTGTGCGTGACGAACACCTGGGTCGGCTGCGGCGCGAGCGCGAGGATCGCGGCCAGATGCGCCGCATCGTCCGGCCCCGGATCGAGCACGGCGACCGGCGGATCGCCGAGCAGATAGGTATTGGTGCCCGGACCGGTCATCGCCGAGGCATTCGGCGCGACCAGGCGCCAGACACCCGGCGCGATCGGCTGCGGTACGCCGGGAACGAGTTCGTGGATCGAGGCCATGGGGAGCGCAGTCTAACCCGCGCGCCTGCGCCGCCTGCGACGGCGATGCAGGTCTCTGCCGCGTTTGCGTGGTCTCACCCGCGCGCCCGCGCCAGGTGCGGCTGATCCGACTCCGTCGCCGCGCTGGCGGCCGGAGTGCTGCACTGCTGGCGGGACGTCGTGTTCCGCCGCGTGGCGCTGCGCGTCGCGACGTTCTTCCTCTGCGCGGTCGGCGTGCACGCGCTGCTGCCGCTGCTCGTGAGCGACGCACACTGGTTCGGCATCGGCTGGGCGTTCTACGGCATCGGTGCGCTCACCGGCGCGTTCTTCTTCCCGCGGCTCGCGCGGAGTATGCCGCTGGCCCGTCAGCTCACGGCCGGCATCGCCCTGCACGCGGCGATGCTCGGCCTGATTTCGCTCGCCGGTTCCGACCTGCTACTCACCGCACTGCTGCTGGTCGCCGGCGCCGCATGGTACGTGGTCGTGTCCGCGGCCCAGCTCGCCGTGCAGCGCGAGCTCCCCGACGCGCTGCGCGCGCGCTCGGCGTCCCGGCGACGCTGCAGGTGGTGACGGCGACCAGCCTCGCCGGCCTCGCGCTGACGGCGCGGCTGAACCTGACGCGTGCCACGGCGCGTGCGGATTGATGCTGCCGGCGCGATCCTCGGTACGGCTGGCGACTGGGACCCGCACGCTTACGTACTTCGGCGCAGACACTGACATGGGCGCAGGATGCCGGCGCAACTCGGTGCGGTGACGTCGATCCGAGCGTGGACATGGACTGGGGCATTGCCGCGGGCGGGCGGCAGACGGCGGCGGCGGATGCAATCATGGTCGTACCGGCACGCGAGCCGGCGCCGGCAGCGATGCGGAGGATGGGCAGCCGATGGATGATGCGGGCGGAGAATTCTCAGGCCGCCGCCACACGCTGATGTTCCTCGCGATCGTGCCGACCGGCATCTTCGTCTGGCTGCTGTTCACCGCTCCGCCGGGGCTGGGCCAGGTGGGGCTCTTCGCCTGGATGCTGAGCTTCTGTCTCGCGGCGCGCATCGCCGGCTCGTTCTACAGCGTGCCGGCCGCGGCCGTCGCCGCGGAGCTGACCGAGAACGCCACGGTGCGCGCCGAGCTCGGCATCTGGCGCCAGGTCGTCGCCGCCGTGCTGGTGCTCGCCGCCGTGATCGGCGCGTTCGGCACGCTGCGGCCGCTGCAGGCCTTCGAGCGCGCGCGTGTCGCGATCAGGCCGCGGGCGTTCTCGGTGAAGTCGTCGCCGCGATCGCTTCGCGCCTGGTCGTCGGCCGCGTCGAGCCGAAGACGCTGTACATCGGCGGCGTCGCCGCGCTGATGCTCGCCTACGTGCTGCCGCCGCTGGCGTGGCTGCTCGAGCTGATGCCGCCGAACGGCAGCGACGCGCTGCTGCAGCTGCTGTACCTCTCGAATCTCGCCGTGGGCGCGAGTCTGGGGCTGATCATGGCCTGCTCGCTGGTCATGTTCGCCGAGACGGCCGACGAATACGCTTTCGAGAAGCGCGAATCGCGCACCGGCATGCTGCTGGCCTTCCTGCCGCTCGGCAACAAGCTCGCCTCGAGCCTCGGCAAGCTCGCGGCTGGCATCGTCGTGCAGTGGGTCGCGCTGCCCGTCGGCCGCGAAGACACGCCCGCGGATCCCGGCTCGCTGCAGCAGCTCGGCCTCGCCGCGGTACGGCTGACGACCCTCGCCGGCTGCGCGGCCCTCTGGTTCTATTCCCGCTATCACCTGCCCCGTGCGCGCCACGCCGAGATCGTCCGCAGCCTCGAAGCACTGCGCGCCGCCGCGCCCGGGAGATCATCCTGATGAGCTCGATCGTCCTGACCCAGTGCCCGTGGCGCGCCGAGGATCCGGCCGCCGACCTGCGCGCGCCGCTCGAGGTGGGCGTACGCGCTGCGCGCCGCAGGCAGCCCGAGCCGCAGCCGGTGCTGGTGCTGCTGCCACTCGCGGCGTCGGCGGCCGCGCCGCAGGACGCGCGTCGCACCGGCCGGTGCGGCTGAGGGAGCGATTCTCGCCGTGAGCACGAATGCCTCGCCGCGGCTCACTTGCCGTCGCCCGCGACGCTGGTCTCGAACTCGCGGCCGATCTCCGTCGCGGCCTTCTGCAGCTTCGGCAGGAAGCGCTGCAGCGCGACCGCGCGCCGCACGGCCGTGTCGGCATAGCGGATGCTGAGGCTCGCGAGCACGCACCCGTTGCCGAGCACCGGCACCGCGATCGCGCACTGGTGGGTGACGCGCTGCGCCCGACGGCTGATCGCGTAGCCTGCCTCGCGGATCGCTGCGAGGTCGCGGCGCACGGCGGCGCGACGGCACGACCGGCGCTTCGCGCTACCGCGTCTGGCACACCCTGTCGGGCGATGCCGTGCTCGCGACCATGCAGTACGGCTTCTGGTACACGGCGTTCGAAGCCGACTACTACAACCGCCCGCTACGCGATCCGGCCACAGGCGAGACCTGGCCGAACTCGCGGCTCGGGCAGATCAAGGGTATCAGCCTGTTTCGCTACCGCCGGATCGCGCCCGCGGAGCTCGAGGCAGCGCGCGCCGAGCGGCGCGCGCTGTTCAAGGTGCGCGCGCCGGCAGTCGAGCGGCCGTCGGTGCGCAGCAACGGGCGCTGACTCGGGACTCGAGCTCGAGACGCAGCCGGATCTCGCGCCGGCACCCACCCGCGACCGTCCATGCATGCGAACGCGACGGGCAGCCGCCCGCCTTCAGCCCGATCCGCCCGCGCCGTACAGACGATCGCCCGCGACGACTTCGCCGGGCGCGATCGCCGGCGCTGCGGCCGCTGCCGCACAGCGCTGCTCGAAGCGCGGATCGTCGATGATCGCAAACAGCGCGCCGAGATCCTCGAGCACGAAATAGGTCCGCTGGAACCCGTCGATCAGGTAATCCGAGCACAGCACGCGATCGGCGTCGAACGCGATGCGCTGCGGCAACGGCGAATCGACCGCATGGCAGGTCTCGGCATGCGAGGACAGGATCCCGGCGCCATAGGCACGCAGCCCGTGGCGCGCGTCGTGCAGCAGGCCGAATTCGACGCCGTACCAATACAGCCGCGCCAGCGGCCGCAGCAGCGCCGGGCGCTGCGCCGCGAGCCGTGCGCCGCGGCGCCCATAGGCCGCGACGAAGGCCGCGTAGACCGGATCGGCGAGCAGCGGCACGTGGCCGAAGAAATCATGGAACAGATCGGGCTCGGCCAGATAGTCGAGCTCTTCCGGCCGGCGCATCCAGACCGTGACCGGAAAGCGCCGCGCCGCCAGATGCGCGAAGAACTGCGCTTCCGGTATCAGCCCCGGCACGCCGACCAGCTGCCAGCCGGTCAGCGCAGCGAGCCGCGCGCCGACTTCGTCGAACCGCGGAATCCGCGCCGCGCCGACACCCAGGCGCTCCAGCCCGTCACGGAACGCCGCCGTCGCATGGCTCGGCAGCAGTGCCGACTGGCGCTCCCAGAGCCGACGCCACAGCGCGTGCTCCTCGAGCCGGTAGGCTGTCCAGGGCTGCTCGAGCGTGTAGTCGGCGCCGACGCCGGCATAGTCGCCGCGCAGCGCGACCGGTCGCGAGGTCGGGGCCTGGGGAATGCTGGCCATATCCCATTGTCCGCCCGGCCAGCCGGAGACAAGCAGCGAATATTCTGGCAATATCGAGCCTGTCAGGCATTTATCACTCTTCAGATATCAATTTTTAGAGATTATCTCTAACATGCTCCTCGACCCGACCGACCGCAGGATCCTGGCGGAGCTGCAGCGCGACGGCCGCCTGAGCCACGTCGAGCTGGCCGAACGCGTCGGGCTGACGCCCACGCCCTGCACGCGTCGCGTCCGCGAGCTCGAAGCGGCCGGCGTGATCCAGGGCTATGCGGCGCTGGTCGAGCCGCGCAAGGTCGGGCTCGCGATCCAGGCCATCGTGCAGGTGAAGCTCGAGAAGCACACCGACGAGATCGTCGCGCGCTTCCGCCAGGCGCTGCAGGAACGGCCCGAGGTGCTCGCCTGTCTGGCCCTGACCGGCGACATGGACTTCCTGCTGCAGGTCGTGGTGCGCGACGTCGACGCCCTGTCCGACTTCACGCTGCGCCGGTTGCTGCGCCTGCCCGGCGTGCGCGACGTGCGCACCGGGCTGGTGCTCGAGACCGTGAAGCGCTCGACCGTCGTGCCGGTCGACGATGCGCCCGGCTGAGCAGCCGCTCAGGCCATCGCGCCGAACACGTAGGTCGCGCCGCCGGGTCGCAGCACGTGCGTCGCGAACGCCTGCGCCTCGTCGAAGCCGGCGGCGACGATCTCGCGCTTCATGTCGCGCTCGGCGAACGCGGTCCAGAACGGCTCGCCGTTCCAGCGCACCTGCCAGTCGTTCATGACCTGGTCGGCGAGCGGCAGGCGCGTGACCTGGGTCGCGACGTCGACGTGCAGCATCGCGCCGCCCGGCCGCAGCACGCGCCGGCACTCGCGCAGGATCTGCGGCAGCCGCGCCGCATTGGTCTCGTGGAACAGGATGTTCGAGACCACGAGGTCGAAGCTGCCGGCCTCGAAGCCGGTCTGCGCCGCATCGCGCTGGTGGAAGTGGATCGGCAC
>JADLDF010000530.1 GCA_020846815.1 Gammaproteobacteria bacterium
CAGCGCATCTACGTCGGCAAGGAGCGCAACCGCCACACGATGCGCCAGGAAGCGATCAACGACCTGATGGTCGACCTCGCGCGCGCCGGGCACCGGGTAGTCAGGCTCAAGGGCGGCGACCCGTTCATCTTCGGCCGCGGCGGCGAGGAGATCGAGACGCTGTCGGCGCACGACGTGCGCTTCCAGGTCGTCCCCGGCATCACGGCTGCCGCCGGCGTGGCGGCCTACGCGGGCATTCCGCTCACGCACCGCGACCACGCGCACGCGTGCGTGCTGGTCACGGGGCACCTGCGCGACGGCACGATGAACCTCGACTGGCCGGCGCTGGCGCGGCCCGGGCAGACGCTGGTCTGCTACATGGGCTTCCAGGGCCTGGCCGAACTGTGCGCGAAGCTCGCCGAGCACGGCCTGGCCGACTCCACGCCGGCAGCGATCGTGCAGCAAGGCACGCAGCGCAGCCAGCGCGTCGTGACCGGCACGCTGCGCACGCTTCCCGAACTGGCCGCGCGCGCGCGGCTGGCCCCGCCGACGCTGATCATCGTCGGCGACGTCGTGCGCCTGCGTGACAAGCTGAAGTGGTTCGAGCGCACCCAGGAGGCCCCGGTCGGGGCTGCGGCTCGGGACGAACTCGCCGTCTAGGCGTTCGAAGCGCGGCAGGACGCCGCCGCGCCGATCGACCTATCGCGAGTGCACCAGCCGCGCCGGCGGCGCATCGGCACCGTCGCGGTCGCCGCGCCCGCCCTCGCCGACCCGGTTCTCGATCGCGAACACCGCGGCCTCGACCCGCGACGAGAAGCCGAGCTTCGACAGGATGTGCCTGACGTGGAGCTTGACGGTGTCGTGGCTGATGCCGAGCTCGCGCGCGATCGCCTTGTTGCTCAGGCCGCGCGCCACCTGCGCGAGGATCTCGCGCTCGCGCACCGTGAGCTGGTCGAGCGAGCTGCTGGGCGCGGCGCGCTGCGGGCCCTCCTCGAGCAGGCCGGCCAGCTTGGCCGTCATGGCCGGCGCGACGACCAGCTCGCCGCGCGCGGCGCGCGTGATCGCATCGATGACGTCCTGCGGGTCCATGTCCTTGAGCAGGTAGCCCCGTGCCCCCATCCGCAATGCCGCGGCGAGGTCCTCGCGCGAGTCGCTCATCGTGAGGATCACGACCGGCACTTCCGAGCCCGCGTCGCGCAGCCCGCGCAGCAACCGCAGGCCGTCGAGTTGCGGCATCCGCAGGTCGATCACCGCCAGGTCGGGCCGGTGCGTGCGGATCAGCTCGATGCCCTCCTCGGGGTTGCCGGTGGTCGCGACGACCTTCATCCCGGCACGCAGCTCGAGCAGCTCGCCGAGCCCGCGCCGGCACAGCCCGTGATCGTCGATCAGGGCGACGCGCAGCGGCTCAGTCATGCGCCACCCCGGCAACCGGCGGCTCGCCGGCCGAGTCGCGCGCAGGCACGCGGACGACGACCCGGGCGCCACCGCCCGGCGCATTCTCGAACGTGACCCGCGCGCCGATCGCCTGCGCGCGCTCGCGCATGATGTCGAGCCCGAAGCTGGTGCGCGCCGTTCCCTGTCCGGGACAGGCCTGCAGCGCGAAGCCGCAGCCGTCGTCGTGCACGCTGAAGACCACGTCGGGCCCCTCGCGCTCGACGCGCAGCCGGGCGTTGCGCGCGCCGGAGTGCCGGCGCACGTTCGCGAGCGCCTCCTGCAGGATGTGGAAGGTCTGCACCTCGACGTCGGCCGACAGCCGCAACTCGGGGATTCGGCAATCGAAATCGAGCGCGACGCCGGTGCGTTCGTAGAACGTGTCGGCCATCTGCTCGAGGGCGCGATGCAGCCCCTGGGCGTCCATGCCGGCGCGGAAGTGCGTGATCAGCTCGCGCATGCGCCGGTTGGCGCTGCCGAGTTCGTCGTTGACGTCCTGGCAATACTTCAGCGCGCGCGGCGTGTCCTGCTGCGAGATCGCGTCCTGCAGCAGCGGCATGCGCATGCGCACGAAGGTGAGCGACTGCGCGAGCGAGTCGTGCAGTTCGCCGGCGATGGTCTGGCGCTCGTGCACCAGGCTGGATTGCAGGTTCTCGCGCTCGAGCCGAGCGTTCTCGAGCGCCAGGCCGAACAGCTGCCCGACCGGGCGCAGCAGGTGGATGACCTCGCCGCGCAGGTTGTGCACGCCGTCGAAGAACAGCGTGAACACGCCGACCGAGCGTCCCTTGTACTCGAGCGGAACGGCCACCGTGCCCGTGCAGACCTGCTCGAAGAAGGTATCGACGGCGAGCTTGCCGCAACGCGAGGCATTCTCGGCCACCCGCACGCCGTCGCCTTGCAGCGCATCGCCGCAGACCCCGCACGGGCCGATCAGGGCCTCGCGCGCGAGCACCTCTTCGGGCAGGCCCCAGGCAGCGACCAGCCGCAGCTGGTTGCCCTCGGGAGTCAGCGCGCGCACCGCGCCGGCCCGCGCACCGGCCAGCCTGATGACCGTGACGAGGAACGCGTCGAGCATCGACTGCGGCGTTCCGCCGACCGCCGAGGCGCCCGCCACGGCCGCCGCAACCCCGGACGCGTCCGGGCGCTCGGCGCGCCCGTCGACGACGGGCAGCACCCGCACTGCCCGGGCCTCGCCCGCGTCGCGCACGGCCGGGCCGGCCGCGCGCGGCGGCGCCACGCCGTCCGGCGGCGCGCCAACAGAGGTTCCCGAACCCGATACCCGCATTCACCCTCCTGCGGCTCCTCTGCGGGGAGCCTCCCGGCACGATATTACACGCCGATCCCCCAAACGGATAATGGAACGACTCCCCGGAATGCTTATGGAGGCCCCTGCCCCGATCCCCTAATA
>JADLDF010000531.1 GCA_020846815.1 Gammaproteobacteria bacterium
GCGTGTCGCGGAGACGATCGGACACGGCCGCAGCTTCCAGATCGGCGTGGTCCTGTACGGCGTCACGACCGTGCTCTGCGGCATGGCAGGCGACGTCGGCACGCTGATCGCGCTGCGATCGCTGCAGGGCTTCGGCATGGCGATTTTCCTGCCGTCCGCCCTGGCACTGTGCACCGCGGCCCATGCGCCCGGACGACAGGCGCGCGCGCTCGGGATCCTCGTGGCCGGCGGCGCCTTCGGTCTCGTTCTCGGTGCGCCTCTGGGCGGCTGGCTCCTCGACGTCTACGGCTGGCGGGCGATCTTCCTGGTGCGCCTGCCGCTGATCGTGCTCGCCATCGTGCTCGCGCTCTGGGTCATTCGTCGCGAGCCGCTCGGCGGCCGGCCGCGCTTGCCGGGACGGCGTGAGCTCGGGAACGCGCTGCTGCTGGCAGCGGGTCTCTTCGGCATGCTGTTCGGGATCGATCGGCTGCCGCTCGGGCAGCACTACCGCGACCTTTCCACCTGGGCGATCTTCGCCGCGGGCCTCGCGTCGCTGACGCTGTTCGTTCGAGCGCGCGGCCGGCCGCTTCTGGCGAGCCTCGGGCTGGGCCACCGCGGTCCCGGGTTCGTCGGAGCGTCTCTCGCCTCCATCGCGATGTTTGCGAGCCTGTCCGTCTGCTCGTTCATCCTGCCGATGGTGCTGCTCGGCGGCCCCGAGACGAGTGCGTGGCAAGTGGGGCTGATGCTCGGGTCGGCCGCGCTGATCGCGATGCTCGTCGCCCCACTCGCCGGCAAGTGGTCGGACCGGTTCGGGCCGGAAAGGCTCTGCGTGCTCGGCGCGGCCTGTGCAGCGCTCGGCCATCTGGCCCTGATCTTCACGCCGCTGCGCGCGCCGCTCTGGCAGCTCACGTTGCCTTTGGTGCTGATCGGCGTCGGAACCGGCCTGTTCCTCGTGCCGAACAGGAAGCTGCTCCTGCAGGATGTTCCGTCGCACCACCAGGCGATGGCCCGTGCCCTGGTCGGCACCCTGCGCCTGGGCGGCCATGCGCTCGGCTTCGCGATCGTGGCGAGCCTCATGACGCTGATGCAGGATCGTCTCGAGTACGTCTGGGATGGCCGAGCAGGAATGGTGATGCCGCCAGCCGAAGCGCTGCGCTTCGAGCAGCTCTTCCAGCGCGGCGGAGCCTGGTCCACCGAGGTCCTGACGCTGATGCTGCAGGTCGCAGCGCTGCTGGGCGCAGCGATCCTCCTGATCGCTCTGGTGTGCTCGATTCGCGCTGCGATCTTGCGGCCGCGCGGCTACCTCCTGGCGGCTGCCGCCTCCGTCGCGTTCATGGGGCTGGCCACTCCCGCGCTGCTCGAGCGCTCCACCGTAGTCGGCACGAGCGCCGCAGTCTCCACCCCAGCCGCGATGACCGTGCCACCGGTGGCGCCTTTCGGCATGGCTTCGCGGCCGCGCATCGAGCTGCCCGCAGCACCGGGCACGCTCGGCGGCGCCGGCGGTGCCGAGATCTTCGCGGGCCTCTGCGCGGCCTGCCACGGTGACGACGGCCGCGGTCTGCCGGCGCCGCAGGGGTTCAAGATCGATCTCACGACCAGCCGGTTCGTTACCGATACGCCCGATCCTGCGCTGGCCGAGTTCATCCGCAGCGGTCGTCCCATCGACGACCCGCGCAACACCACGGGCCTGCCGATGCCGGCCATGGCCGGCGTGCTGTCCGAGGAGCGCATCGCACTGGTGGTGCAGTACCTGCGTCGGATCCGGCGGTAGCCGAGTCGAGGGTCCACGCGGACGCTCGTCGACGTTTCGACGGCTGATGTCGCCATGTGGTGCCACGTGCAGTACCGCTTGCTCGAAGCGGAATTCCTGCGCCGCCGCTTCGCAGCGGGGCTGCGGAACTTCGAGCGATACTACTGCAATGCGTCGATGACTGGGCCAAGTACGACAATACTGGCAGTACGCCGGTGATGCTGGAGTGGGGCGAAAACGCATGACACAGCAGGAGCTTTCCAAGGCGCGAAATCCCGATCTGCGGGCCTCTCTGGCAGCCATGCAAAGAGTTGCCAAGCAGGCGCGCCAGATCGCCATTCAGACGCGGACTGCCATCATCGTCGTGGAAGGCGGAATATTGCGGCGCGTGCCGGCGGAGGAATTGCAACGACAGATCGACGAGGAATCTGCCAAGTGACGGCAGGTGTACTGCGTCATGTGGCTGGGCGTTTGTCCTTCGCGCCAGTGCCGACGTGCGCGCCATCAATGAACTGAAGCCGCTGTTCGGCCGGATTCAGTCGCGCCGCCGCCAGGCAAACGCCAACCACGCGACACCGAGCACCGTCAGCACGCCGCCCGGCCATGACGGCTCGCGCGACACGGCCAGCCAGACCAGCCCGCCGAGCAGCACCGCCGCGCCGATGGTGATCGCGTCGCGGCGGCGGTCGCCGTCGCGGATTTCGCGCTGCAGATCGGCGACGTTGCGTGCCTCGATCTGCAGCCGCAACGTGCCGTCCTGGGCGCGCTGCACGGCGCCCTTGACCAGGGTCGGCATCATGCGCAGCGCCTCGAGCACCTCGGGGAGCTGGGTGCGGATGTCGCGCACCACGGTGGCGCCGCTGACGCGCTCGCTCATCCACTGGCGCAGGATCGGCGAGGCGGTCTGCCAGATGTCGAGCTCGGGGTAGAGGTCGCGCCCGAGGCCTTCGATGTTCAGCAGCGTCTTCTGCAGCAGGATCAGCTGCGGCTGGATCTTCATGTCGAAGCGGCGCGAGATGTCGAACAGGCGCAGCAGCACGGTGCCGAAGGAGATGTCCTTCAGCGGCTTGTCGAAAATCGGCTCGAGCACGGTGCGGATCGCCGATTCCATTTCGTCGACGCGGGTGTCGGGCGGCACCCAGCCGGACTCGACGTGCAGCACGGCGACGCGGCGGTAGTCGCGGTCGAACACGGCCATGAAGTTCTCGGCGAGGTAGTGCTGGTCGCGCGGATCGAGCGTGCCGACGATGCCGAAGTCGACCGCGGCGTA
>JADLDF010000532.1 GCA_020846815.1 Gammaproteobacteria bacterium
GAGCTGCTCGGGCACGCGCCGGCGATGCAGCAGGTGTTCCGCGCGATCGGGCGGCTGTCGCGTTCCAGCGTGACGGTGCTGATCACGGGCGAGTCGGGCACCGGCAAGGAGCTCGTGGCGCGCGCGCTGCACGAGCACAGCCCGCGGGCCGCGCGGCCATTCATCGCGCTGAACACTTCGGCGATCCCCTCGGAGCTGCTCGAGTCGGAGCTGTTCGGCCACGAAAAGGGCTCGTTCACCGGCGCCGACGCGCTGCGCCGCGGCCGCTTCGAGCAGGCCGACGGCGGCACGCTGTTCCTCGACGAGATCGGCGACATGCCGACGGCGCTGCAGACGCGGCTGCTGCGCGTGCTCGCCGAGGGCGAGTTCTACCGCGTCGGCGGCCAGACGCCGATCAAGGTCGACGTGCGCGTGATCGCCGCCACCCACCAGGATCTCGAGGAGCGCGTCGCGCGCAGCCTGTTCCGCGAGGACCTGTTCCACCGCCTCAACGTGATCCGCATCGAGCTGCCGCCGCTGCGGATGCGCCGCGAGGACATCGGCAGCCTGCTCGAGCACTACCTCGGCGTCGCCGCCGCGGAACTCGGCGTC
The DNA here is from genome assembly GCA_020846815.1 of Gammaproteobacteria bacterium. The sequence goes on from JADLDF010000532.1 coordinate 592, forward strand.
GAGCGCAAGTCGCTGGCGAGCGATGCACGCGCTGCGCTCGAGGCCTACGACTGGCCGGGCAACGTGCGCGAGCTCGTGAACCTCTGCCGCCGGCTGTCGGTGCTCGCGCCCGGCAGCGAGGTGCACGCCGAGGATCTGCCGGCCGAGGTCGTGGGCAGGTCCGCATCGAGCAGCGATGCGGCCTGGACCGCTTCGCTGACGCAGTGGGCCGAGGGCGAATCGGCGCGCGCCGATGCCCGGCCGCTGCTCGAGACGGCACTGCCGGAGTTCGAGCGGACGCTGATCCGCGTGGCGCTGAAGCGCACCCAGGGCCACCGGCAGGAGGCGGCGAAGCTGCTCGGCTGGGGCCGCAACACCCTGACGCGCAAGCTCAGGGAACTGGGGATGTCCGACGACCCGGGCGACGTCGACGTCGAATGACCGCCCACCGCGCGAGCCTGATGGCCGCGTTCCCAGCTCGATTCCCGCTCGACGGCTGACCGCAGCGCCGACGAGCCGCGGATCATCCCAGTCGCATGGAGGCGCGTTCGTTCGCCTGCCGCAGCCACATGCCGTGATGTTTCTTCCCGATTGCTCACATCGTCTGCCGGGGCCCGCTCGCGGTGCGCACGGGTGCCGGCCCTTGCGCGCCGGTATCTGTCCAGGAGCAGCGGATGACATCCGACGTCGCACAGTGGAGCGGACTGTTCGCCGCGGCGGCGGAGGATCCCCGTCGCTGGCCGGCCTGCCTCGCGCGCCTGGCTCGCACCTGGTCGGCCGATGACGCACGACTCGTTCCACTTCCTCCCGTGGCCGGATGCCCGGTTGGAGAAATCGCGGTCGGCGAAGGCGGGCGGACCCTCCGCGCGTACCTCGCGCCGCATCCATGGTGCATCGCGCTGGAGTTGACGCGTGCTGCGGCTTCCGGCGCCTTCGCCGCGGAGGATCTGCAAAGACTGCGTGTCGCGATACCTAAGCTGATTGCGGCCACGGCCGCGGCACGCCAGGTCATCCTGTGCGCGGAGCCGCTGGTCGAGCAAGCGGCGAATCCCATGCAACCGCGGCGCCTGCTGGTGACCCTCATCGACCCCTCGGCATCGGAAACCGCGGAGTCGGGCCTGTACCGGGCGTTGTTCGACCTGACGCCCCGCGAGGCGGAAATAGCGTCGCTGGTGGCGATGGGCTGGCCGTTGCAGGCGATCTGCTCTGCGGTCGGAATCAGCCTCGGTCACTGCCGACAGCGGCTGCAGTCGGTGTTTCGCAAGACGGGCACGACCCGGCAGGGAGAGCTCGCCGCCCTGCTGGGCCGCGGTACACTAGCTGGCGCCAGGCCGGCTCACGACATCGCGGGGCTCGAGAAGCGTCGGCGCCGAGACAGCCATACCAGGCCGCTGCCCAGCATCAGCAGGCCGAGCGTGCCGGGCTCCGGCACCAGAGTCGGATTGGTGACGCTCGGGCTGATGAAGCCTACCTGCAGATCGGGAGGCAGTATCGACGGATCGATCGAGGCGCCGATCACTCCCGTCGTAGCGTCGGCGAAATAGACGTAGTCGGCGCAGAAGTCGGCGGTCTCGTCCGGCGCACCGGTGCACTCGGTGTTCACGGTGGTCAGCGCGAGGTCGAGTGTTTCGCTACGTCCGCCGGAGACATCGATGCGCAGATTGAGGCCATCGATGTAGGTCCCCGTGACCGACGTGCCGTTGATCAGACGCAGCGTGCCCAGGACCAGGGTGTCGCCATTGGCCACGTCGAGGCCGGTGTTCGGAGTGAAGAGCAGCGAGCTCGGCAGCACGGTTCCGGCGACCGGGACACCCCGTGACACCGCGGCAGTGCCGACGCCGGAGCAGACCACGCTGCCGGAGCCGCAGGTCGGAGTCGTTGCCGTGAAGATTCCGGAGATGGTGATCGGCACGGCATCGGCGCGTGAACCGAGAGCCATGCCCGCCATCAGGAGAATCAGTGAAAGACCCGTCGTCTTCGATCGGTTGCTGTGATGCATGACTCGCCTCGCGTCCATGTCGCTACCATCGTTGCATCGAGACTCGAAGCGAAGTGCATGCCATCGGAAGATAGTGGCCGCCGGCCAGAGACTTACGAATCGACGCAGCGACGGCCCGGTCCGAGGTGTCATGGCTCGCGACACTCATGAACATGAGTGCGGCAGTGCTGCAGGGCAGCCGCGGGTACGACGGTCTGCTTCGATCCGGGCAACGGCGATTCGTGCGCCGATGCAATGCCGTTCTGCTGCGGTGGACGGCGTCGCGGGCTTCTGATTTAAATCTCCCCGGGGTGCATTCGGGGAGCATGTGAGGCAGCTCGTCGCCTTGCTTTCGATCGGGTACCGCGGGCCAGCAACCTGGCGGGCGGCGCTCTTCGTGGCGTTGCTCGGCATGCCATTCGCGGCAGCCGCCGACTCCAGCGTGTCGTCCGCGCCAGTGCCTGCGCCCGCGTCCGTGCCGGCGGCCATGCCCACGGCGCGCGACGGCGGCATGCCGGAGGTGGTCGCGCTGCCGCCGGACGGCACGGTCCGGCGGGTCACTCTGGGCGGCGAGGGCGGGCGCTGGCGATTGCCGCTGCAGGCGCAGGAGGCTGCGACGCTGGAGATCGAGCAGCTCGAGGGAGCGGTCGAGGTCACGCTCGAGCGGCCGGGCGCGGCGGCGCAGCGGTTGCGCACCGAGGCGGGACGGCAGGGCCGGGTGCGGGCGACCTTGATCGGCGCGGCGGAGGGCGCGCTCTATCTGCAGCTCCTGCCGCGGCGGCGTGCGGCGACCGTGGCGATGCGCCTCGGTCCGGGGCGCGCCGCGACGGCGCAGGATCTCCAGCGCAGCGCGGCTTTCGGACGCTACGTCGAGGCCGAGGCGCTGCGCCGCGAGCACTATCGAGAGACCGTGGTCAGCTCCCGCACGCCGGCCATCGACGCGACGACGCGCGCGGCGTACGTCGCGGCGATCGAGGGCTACGAGTCGGCGGACGACGGCTGCGGACTGCGCATCGCGGCGATCGGCGCGGCACGCATGGAAGTCTCGGCCGGCGAGTACGCCCGTGCCCGCGTGCTCGTCGATCGCGCGCTCGGTGCGCGCTGCGCGGACGACGCGGCGGAGCGCGCCCAGGCACTGAAGACGCGCGGCATGGCGGCGGCCTACCAGGGCGACCTCGCGGCCTCGGCGGCCGCGGCCGAGCAGGCGCTGGCGCTGTACCGCGAGACCGGCGACCGGCTCTACGAGGGTGTGGTGCTCGGCAACCTCAGCAGCGTCTATGCCGAGCTCGGCGAATCGCTGCGGGCACTCGAGGCGGCGCGCGGCGCGCTCGAGGCGGCGATCGCGACCAGCGACGCGCAGGGCATCGTCTACAGCCGCAAGACCATCGGCGCGATCGAGCTCGCGCGCGGCCGCTTCGCGGCGGCCCTCACCGCCTATCGCGAGACGCTCGAAGCCCTGCGTACCACGCCCTATCCCATGATCGAGGGCGAGACCTGGAACGACCTCGGCCTGCTGCACCACCGGATGGGGGAATACGCCGAGGCGGAGCGGGCCTGGGAGCGGGCGCAACAGGTGTGGACGCGGATGCGCTATCGCTTCGGCAGCGTGGACACGTTGTTGAGCCAGTCCGAGGCGCGGCTGGAGCGCGGGCGGCGCGAGCTCGCCGAGTCCGGCTTCAGGCGCGCGCGGGCACTGGCGCAGGCGGACGGCCTCAAGAGTCCCGAGGCGCGCGCACTGCTCGGCCTCGGCAGCACGCGCCTCGCCGCCGGCGACTGGCCGGCCGCACGCGCGCGCCTGCGCGAGTCATTGGCGCTGGCGGAATCGATCGGCGACCGCGACGCGCAGGCCGCGGCACTGCAGGGACTCGGCGACCTCGAATTCGCGCAGGGCAGTCCCACGGGCGCGCGGCAGCACTACGAGCAGTCGCTGGTGCTGCTGCGAGCCGCGGCCGACCTCGACGGCGAAGCGCTGGCGCTGGTCCGGCTCGCGCGTGCGCAGGGCGCACAGGGCGATCTCGCGGGTGCACTGGCGAGGCTCGAAGCGGCACACGGCATCATCGAGACGCAGCGCGGCCAGATCGCCGAGCCACGGCTGCGCATGCGCTTCTATGCGACCGCGCGCGAGTCCCAGGACCTCGAGGTCGAGCTGCTGATGGCCCGCGAAGCCCGCGAACCGGGACGTGGTCATGCCGCGGCGGCATTGGCGGCGGCCGAGCGGGCGCGGGCGCGAGCGCTGCTGGACTCGCTTTCCGAACGCACGATCGAAGTGCGGCGCGACGTCGAGCCGGCGCTGCTGCAGGCGGAGCGCGAGGCCGCCGAGTCGCTGCGCAGCGCCGCACTGCGACTGGCGCGCCTGCCGGCCGGCGCCGAGCCCGCGCAGCGTGCGGCGACACGCCGGGAGGTCGATGCCGCCAGCACCGCGCTCGATGCCGCGCGCGGCCGGATCCGCGCGGCGAACCCGCGCCACGCCGGGTTGCTGCAGCCGCGAGCGCTCGGGCTCGAGGAGATCCAGCGCGAGCTGCTCGACGACGGCATGGGAGTGCTGGCGTACTGGCTCGGCGAGCACGGCGGCGTGGCCTGGCTCACGACGCGCGACGGACTGCGCACGCAGCCGCTGCCGCCGCGCGCGCAGGCGGAACGCGAGGTCGAGCGGTTTGTCGCCGGGCTGCGTGAGACGCCCGCCGGGACGCCGGCGGATGCCGCCGCGCTCGCCGCCGCCGAGGCGGCGGCGCTCGGCGCCACGAATCGGGCTGCCGTGCAGCTCGGGCGGATGCTGCTCGGCGAGCTGCTGCGCGGCCAGCGTCTGCACCTGCTGGCCGTGGTCGCCGACGGCGCGCTGCAGCGCCTGCCGTTCGGCCTGCTGGTCGACCCGGCATCCGCCCGACCCGTGCACGCGGCCCACGAGCTCGTCTACCTGCCCTCGTTCGCGACGCTGCGCGGCCTGCGCGAGGCGGCGCCGCAGCTCGGGCGCGAGCCGCGCGTCGCCGTGCTCGCCGATCCGCTGGTCAGTCGCGCGGCGCGCAATGCGGGCGGCGCAGCCCGCAGCCGTGCGCTGGACGACGACTTCGACCTGCGCAATCTCGCGCCGCTGCCGCAGAGCCGCACTGAGGCGCTGCGCATCGCGCGGCTGCTGCCGGCGGAGCGCCGCTGGGTCGCGCTCGCCGACGACGCCAGTCGCGAGGCGGTGCTGCAGGCGGACTGGAGCCGCTGGTCGATCGCGCACTTCGCGGCGCACGCGCTGGTCGATCTGCAGCGGCCGGAGCTCTCGGGCATCGTGCTGTCGCTCTACGACCGCGACGGCCGGCCGCGGGACGGCTTCCTGCGGCTCAACGACATCTACGAGCTGCGGATGCCGGTGGCGCTGGTGGTGCTCAGCGCCTGCGATTCCGCGCTCGGTCGCAACTACGGCAGCGAAGGCGCATTCAGCCTGGCACGCGCATTCTTCTACGCGGGCGCGCCGCGGGTGGTCGCATCCCTCTGGCCGGTCGACGATCGTGCCACGGCGCGCTTCATGGAGTCGTTCTACGACGCGCTGCTGCGTCGCGGGCTCACGCCCGCCGCGGCGCTGCGCGATGCGCAGCACGCACTGGCCCGGGAGCCGCGCTGGCGTGCGCCGCGCTACTGGGCCGGCTTCGTGCTGCAGGGCGACTGGCGCTGAGCGCATGGACGAAGCGGACCGCAAACCGGGTGAGGCAGACGGGACGCTGGCCGCGCTGCTGCGACGCCTCGGCGTCGAGGGCGAGCCGGGCGGCGTGGCCTATGAACGCCTGCGGCTGCGCCTGGTCGCATTCCTGCGGTTGCACGTGCGCGGCGAGGCCGAGTCGCTCGCCGACGTCGCGCTCGACCGGCTGGCGCGCCGCGTGCACGAGGGCACGGTCATCGACAGCCTGCCGTCGTATGCGCTCGGCATCGCGCGGCTGCTCGTCCGGGAAGAGCAGGCGCGGCGTGTGCGCGAACGCCGTGCGCTCGAAGGCCTGGGCCACGAGACCAACCTGGCGGCGCAGCCGGTGGCCGGCGACACGCACGACGGCACGGCATTCGCTTCGCCCGGCGGCAGCGACGGCGATGGCGCCGGCGATGCCGCGGACGCCGCCGTGGATGCGGTGGCACTGGCGGCGCTGAACGCCTGCCTCGAGAGCCTCGATGACGCGGCGCGCCGCCTGGTGCTGGAGTACTACCTGGCCGATGGTCTGGCGAGGATCCCGGCGCGCCAGCGGCTCGCCGCTGCGCTAGGGCTGTCCCTGAACGCCTTGCGCAACCGCGCGCTGCGGCTGCGCGCGCGGCTCGAGACCTGCGTCGCGGCGAAGCTCGGCCATGAAGCCGGGCGCGTGACGGAACCGCACCGCGCACCACTTGAAGCAAGCTCTCGGGGGAACCGCGAGACATGAGTTCGACCTCCGACAGCGAATTGCGCGACCTGCTGCTGCGACGCCATCCGCCCGATCGCGCACAGGCGCTCGAGGAACGCCTGCTGCTCGAGGACGACTGCGCCGAGCGGCTGCTCGCGATCGAGCACGACCTGCTCGACGACTACGTCGCTGGGCGACTCGACGCCGCGGATCGCGCGGCCGTCGCCGGCCTGTTGCGCGAAGCCCCGGCGGACGCGACGCGATTGCGCTTCGCGCGCGCGCTGCGGCAGGCGGCGGCGCTGGCCGCGCAAGCCGCACAGGTTGCCGCAACCGTCGCGCCGATCGAGCGTGCCCGGCTGCCGGCGCGCGAACCGCGCCGCCTGCCGCGCTGGCTCGGTCCGGTGGGCGCGCTGCTCGCGGCCGCGCTGGCCATCGTCGTGGTGATGCCGCCGGGTTCGGTGTCGCCGACGGCGCCCGGCGCCGAGGCCGGTCGCGACGACGCAGGCACGGCCGGGTCCGTGCCGCCGTCGTCCACGGCACCTGCGGCGGGTGTACCTGCGACGAGTGCACCGGCCGGGACGTCGACGACGGTGTTGCTGCTTGCGGAACGCGGACGGGGATCCGCGACCCGTGTCGTCGACCTTGCTGCCGATGCGTCGCGCGTGCGGCTGCAACTCGAACTGCCGAGCGACGAGCGCGCCGCGGCCGTGCGACTGCGCGACGCCCGGGGCCGGGAGACCTTCCGGTCGGCGATGCTGCCGGCAATCGAGGTCGGACCGTACCGGTTGATCGAGGCCGACATCCCGCGCACTGCATTCGTCGACGGGCCGACGACCGTGGAACTGCGACACGCGGTGTCCGGGGAATCCTCGCAGGACGAGCCGGTGTTCGAATGGCGCATCGGACTGCGGGCCCCCCTAGAAGGGGCGCTTCGACGAAGCCCATCGCGGAACCTGGCCGAATCCGCAAGTGAAGGGCAGTTTCACCCGCAACGGCGGCCAGGACTGCTTCCACCCCGAGGGTGACAAGCCGGCCGAGTGCTGGACCGCATCGCCGGCGGCGGCGGACGGCTCGTTCGCCGCGACCCGCGTGATGTTTCGCTCGTCCGTCCCACTCCCTGCAAGGGAGCCGCGGCCATCGCGGCGGATGGCGGGGAACGGCGATGCGGCGGCGACGTACGCTACCGGGCGGGCGACCCGGCGCGACTCGGTCGTGCGGGACCTGCGAGCGCCAGCACGCGTTCGCGCACCGCGCGCGTGAGCGCCTGCGCCGAACCGTCGGTGCCGAGCGCGGCGATCCCGAATGGTGCGCCGATCCGCAGCTCGAAGCGGCGGCCGCGCTGCCGGAACAGCTCGCGCAGCAGCAGCGCGTTGCGCAGCCCGGGTCGCAGCGCGGCGGCGAGCTGGAATGCCGCGCCGTTGCGTCCGGGAACGTAGAGCGGCACCACGGGCGACGCGACCCGTCGCAGCAGCGCGCCGACCAGCGCATCCCAGGGCCATTCCTCGACCCGCCATGCACGCCAGCGCCAGCTCGCGACCTGGCCCGCGGGGCACAGGCCGACCGCATGTCCCGCCGCGAGCCAGGCGCAGGCCTCGCGCAGCACGCGGGTCGCGCCGCCGCGTTCGCGCGCCGCGTACGGCACGCTGATCACAGCCTCGCGCAGCGCCGAGATTTCGGTCCAGCTCGACAGCGCGACGTAGCGCCAGTCCTGGCGCAGGCGCTGGGTCCAGTCCATCGCGAGCAGCACGTCCAGCACGCCGAACGGATGGTTCGCGACCGCGAGCAGCGGGCCACTCGCGGGTGGCGACGGACCGTCGGCAGTGACGTGACGACACTCGATGTCGAGCTCGCGCAGCGCCGCGGCCGCGAACGTTGCCGGCGTGCCGGCAGCGCCGACGCGTCCGACCAGCTCGCGCGTCGCGCGCAGGCCGAGCGGACGCGCGAGCAGTCGCGCGCCGAGCCGCACGACTCCGCCGGGCACGCCGGGCATCCGCGCCGGCGTCAGCGGCGGTGGCGATTCCAAGGTCCCCCCATCTCCAAACACGGGAACTGAGTCATGCCTCGAACCAGCCAGCCCATCCTGCGGTGGATCGTCGCGACCGGCATCGCTGCGTCGCTGCTGCTCGCGATGGTACTCGCCGCGCGCGTCGCGGCGCCGCCGCGGATCGAAGTCGCGCTCGGGCGCGCGTCGTCGTCGTCGTCGCCGGTCGGCCTGGCCGCGCCGGGTGTTGCCGCGGGGCCGGGCGCACCGGACATGCGGGTCGCATCGGGCGCGCCGCCCGCAACGGTCAGCTGGCCGCTCGAATTCGAGCGCAACCTCGGCCAGGCCGACTCGCGCGTGCAGTTCCTGGCGCGCGGGCCCGGCTACACCATGCTGTTCGCGCCCGGCGAGGCGACGCTGAAGCTGCGGCGCGCGAATTCGCTGCTGGCCGGCGTCGGCGGCGGCGCGCTGCTCGAGCGCTGGCTGCAGCGCGGGGTGCCGAACTCGGCGACGCTGCGCCTGCGGCTGCTCGACGCCGATCCGACGGCGCGCTGGGACGGCGAGTCGGCGCTCGCCGGCCGCAGCCACTACTTCATCGGCCGCGATCCGCGGCGCTGGGTCACCGGCGTCGAGCACTTCGGCCGGCTGCGTGCGCGCAGTGTCTATCCTGGTATCGACCTCGTGTTCTACGACGGCGGCGGTGCGCTCGAATACGACTTTCACGTCGCGGCGGGCGCCGACCCGCGCGCGATCCGCTGGGTCGCCGAGGGCGCGCAGCGCGTCGAGCTGCTGCCGGAGGGCGACCTGCGCCTGGTCACCGCGATCGGTGACGTGCGCGTGCGGCGCCCAATCGCCTGGCAGGTCGGCGCCGACAACGGCCGGCGCGAAGTCGGCGCGCGCTTCGTCGTCGATGCGCAGCGGCGCATCGGCTTCGCGCTCGACGGCCACGATCCGTCGCGACCGCTGATCATCGACCCGGTGATCGCCTGGGCGGCGCTGCTCGGTGCCAACGACAACAGCACCTTCGCGCTCGGCCTCGCGGTCGACGGCGCGGGCGCTGCCTATGTCACGGGCAGCACCTGTTCACTGCAGTACCCCGTGGTCGCCGGCGCGCTGAAGCCGCAAGGCGGCGAGATTTTCGGCCTCGATCCCTGCGAAGACGCGTTCGTCACCAAGCTCGATCCGACCGGCCGCTCGCTGGTGTATTCGACCTTCCTCGGCGGTGCCGACCGGGAAACCACCGCGCGCATCGCGGTCGATGCGGCCGGCGCCGCATACGTCACCGGCATCACGCTGTCGAGCGACTTCCCGACCACGGGCTCGGCCGTGCAGCGCGGCCTCAACGGTGCGCGCAATTGCCGATTGCCCGACGGGCCGCTGCAGATCTGCGCCGACGCCTTCGTCACCAAACTCGGTGCGGACGGTGCGTCGCTCGCCTGGTCGACGCTGCTCGGCGGCAGCGCCTTCGACCTCGGCGTCGGTCTCACCGTCGATGCCGCCGGCGCGGTCTACGTGCAGGGCTGGACCAACTCCAGCGACTTCCCGACTACCAGCGGCGCGTTCGACCGCAGCTGGGGCGGCGGCGCCTGCAGCACCGGCGGGCTGGTACCCTGCTTCGACTCCTGGGTCGCCAAGTTCGCGCCTGACGGTGCGAGCCTGGGCTACTCGACTTACCTCGGCGGCAACAGTCGCGAGTACGGTGCCGGCATCGAGGTCGACACCGGCGGCAATGCCTACGTCACCGGTTCGACGCGCTCCACCGACTTCCCGACCACGCCCGGCGCCTATCGCACCACGCACACCGCCGGCACGCAGGAGGACGGCTATGTCGTCAAGCTGAACCCGACCGGCACGGCGCTGCTGTGGTCGACGCTGTTCGGTGGCGCGAACGTCGACATCGCGTACGACCTCGCGCTCGACGCTGGCAACGGCGTGGCGATCGTCGGCACCACCGATTCCACTGATCTGCCGACCACCGCCGGCGCGCTGAAGACCTCGACCTCTGCGCCGCTGAACGCCTGCACGTTGGAGAACCTGGCGCTGATCATCTGCGCCGAGGGCTTCGTCACGCGCTTCGCGCCGGACGGCGCCTCGCTGGTGTTCTCGACCTATCTCGGCGGCAGCGCGATCGACGGTGCGTTCAGCATCGCGCGCGACGCCGGCGGCGACTTCTGGATCGGCGGCCACAGTTCCTCGACCAACTTCCCGTTCACGCCGGATGCGCTGAACTCCAGCGCGGCAATCGGCGGTGGCTTCGTTGCGCGGCTCGCGGCCAATGGCGCGAGCCTGGTGTTCGCCACGACGCTGCGCAGCGACAACGTGGTCGCGCTGCGCAGCCCGGCCACCGGCGTGGTGCTCGGCGCCGGCACCGGTTCGGGTTCGCCGACCACGCCGGACGGCTATGGCGCCGAGGCGTCCGGTACCGGTGCGTGGATCTTCCGCATCGACCCCGCCGCGGCGCCGCGGCTGACGCTCACCCCCACGTTCACCTCGGCGTTCGCCGCACTCGGTGGCACCTCGCCGCCGAAGACCATCACCATCAGCAACCCCTCGGCGGTCGCCGCCACGATCCGACCGCTGTTCACCGACAACTTCGGCGGCGTGCAGGGCATCGATGACTTCATCGCGACGGACGACTGCCCCGGCACGCTCGCGGCCGGCGCGAGCTGCACGGCGACGCTGCGCTACCGGCCGACCGAGACCGGCAGCAAGACGAGCTACCTGCGCGTGCTGAGCAATGCGATCGACACGCCGCACTCGGCCTCGTTCGGCGGCAGCGCCTCCGACCTGCAGGATGGAACCTTCCTGCCTTCGGCGCTGACCTTCGCGCCGCGCGCCGTCGGCACGCAGAGCGATGTGCTCGCCGCGTCGCTGATCAACCAGGGCACCGTCGGCGCGATCAACCGCGGCTATACCGTCACTGGCCCCAATGCCGCCGACTTCCTGTTCGACAACGTCAACTGCCAGCCGGAGAGCTTCTGCACGCTGAACGTGCGCTTCGCGCCGATGGCCGGGCCGGACGGAGCGCGCACCGCGACCGTCACGCTCGCCACCAATCTCGCCAACGACCCGAAGCTGCTGCAGTTGAGCGGCACCGTGACCTCGGGCGCGGCCGCGACTCTGAGCACCAACCAGCTCCAGTTCGGCGCGGTGCGCACCAATGGTTCGGAGACGCGCCAGGTGCAGTTGCGCAACGGCGGCGCGAGCGCGCTGACGGGCATCGGTGTGGCGCTGTCCGGCACGGATTACTCGATCGGCTTCAACGGCTGCGGCAGTTCGCTCGCCGCCCAGGCGAGCTGCAACATCAACGTGCAGCTCGCGCCCATGGGCACCGGTGCGCGAAGCGGTACCCTGACGGTCAGCCACGACGCACCGCCCGCGGGCCCGCAGATCGTGACGCTGGCGGGCATCGGCGCGGATCCCACCGGTCCGCTCGACCTCGGCGGCAGCCCGACGCGCACCGAGTTCGGCCCGAACGTCGTCGGCACCACCAGCACGATCGTCTACTTCATCACGGTGCAGAACCTCGGTGGATCGGGCATGACGGGCCTCACCGTGTCGACGACCGGGCCGTTCACGCAGACCAACGACTGTCCGGCGACGCTGGCGCAGAACCTGGCCTGCACGGTCCAGGTGCGCTTCGCGCCGACGGCCGAGGGCGCCGCGACCGGCTCGGTGCGCATCGAGTCGAATGCACCGGGCAGCCCGCGGGTGCTGAACTTCAGCGGCACGGGCATCCGGCTCGCCGGTGCGCGCCTCTCGCCCGGCAACCTCGACTTCGGCGCGGTGGGTGTCGGGCGCAGCAGCGCGCCGCGCGTCGCGACGCTGCTGAACACCGGCCCGGTGGCGATGGCCATCAGCAGCATCATCGCGCCCACGCCGTTCACGCAGACTAACGACTGCGGCGCCTCGCTCGCGGCCGGCGCGAGCTGCACCATCAGCGTGAGCTACGCACCCACCGCGGCGGTGCGCGCCACGGGCGTGCTGACCATCCTGTCGAGCGCGCCGGGGCGCGAGCACTCGACCGGCCTGCGCGGCATGGGCGTCACGGCCAACGGGCTCGCCACCGCGCCGCGCTCGCTCGACTTCGGTTCGCAGGCGATCAGCGCGGCGAGCGCGCCGCGTGCGGTGACCGTCACCAACAACGGCACCGGCACGATCAACCTCAAGGGCGTGGTCGCGCCGCGCTACTACACGCAGACCAACGACTGCGGTGCGACGCTCGGGGCCGGCGCGAGCTGCACCGTCAACGTGCGATTCGCACCAACGCGGCTCGCGCCGCTATCGACCATCGGGCTGGACGCCAAGCTGAGCATCGCCGGCGATTTCTCCGGCAGCCCGCTGCTCGTACCGCTCACCGGCCTCGCCGTCGCGGGCGGTCCGGCGCGCAGCCTCTCGCCCAGCAGCCTGCCGCTCGGCAGCGTGGCGGTCGGCGCTGCGGTCACCGGCGACCTCAATGTCTCGAGCACCGGCACGGCACCGCTGGTCATCGCCAGTGCACTGGTCAGCGGCAGCCACGCGGCCGATTTCACGCTGGTCGCGCCCGCGGCCGGCGCAACCGACTGCCGCGGCGTTGCCTCGCTCGCCATTGGCACGAGCTGTGTCTATCGCGTGCGTTTCGCGCCGGCCGCGGCCGGCGCCCGCACCGCAACGCTGACGCTGACCGACAACGCCGCCGGCAGCTCGGTGGCGATCGCGCTCAGTGGTACGGGCAGCGGCGGCGGAGGCGGCGGCGGTACCGGCACGCTGGCGGTGTCGCCGGCCAGCGTGTCGATCGCCGCGACCCTGGTCGGTGCGAGCACCGCCGCGGCGCCGATCACCTTGAGCAACGGTGGCAGTGCCGCCGTGACGATCAACGCGCTGACGATCGGCGGTGCCGACTCCAACCAGTTCACCACCTCGAGCAGTTGCGGCGCACTGCCGGCGACGCTCGCGACTGGCGAGAACTGCTCGGTCACGGTGAACTTCGCGCCATCCTCGGCGGGCGCCAAGGCCGCGACGCTGTCGATCGCCAGCAGCGCGGCGGGCTCGCCGGCGAGCGTGGCGCTCAGCGGCACTGCGAGCGAGTTTTCGATCGGCCCGAGCGGCGCGACCTCGGTCAGCGTGGCGGCGGGCCAGTCGGCGACGGTGCCGCTCAGTGTCGCGACTTCGGGTGGTGCGCTGCCGGTCGCGGTCAGTTTCGCGGCCAGCGGCAATCCGGCGGGCACGACGGTCACGTTCAGCCCGGCGACGCTGGCCGCCGGCAGCAGCAGCGGCTCGACGACGCTGACGATTGCCACCACTGCGCGCGCCTCCGCCGCGCTGCCGCGGTTGCCGGACCTTTCGAGCGGCGACGGCGGCGGCGCCCGCTACGCCTCACTGCTGCCGCTGGCACCGGCGCCGTGGCTGGCACTGGGCGCGCTCGGGCTGGCGCTGCGCGGCCGTCGTCGTGCGGTGCTGCTCGCGCTGCTGCTGTCGTGCACGCTGCCGGGGCTGCTGTCGGGCTGCGGCGGCGGGGGCGGAGGCGGCTCGAGCGGCGGCGGCGGCGCGGCGTCCGGAACGCCGGCAGGCACCTACACCATCACCGTCACGGCGACGGCCGGCAACGTGGTGCGCACCTCGCAAGTGACCCTGACGGTCACCTGACGCGCAGCGCGCGCTCGAAGGCTTCCGGATCGCGGCGCCAGGCGTCGCGCAGCTTCTGCGACTTGAAGTCCGGATAGAACTCCTCCTGGCCGTCCTCGAGGGCCGCCAGGCAGTTGTGCGCATGGGTCGGGGCGGAGATCTTCGGCCCGGGCGTGTTCTTCGACATGTCCGACTCGATCGCCCCAGAGAACACGCTCGTCACCTGCGTGCCCTGCGGTGCGAGCTCGGCGCGCAGCCCCTTGCACATGGCGTTGGCGGCATACTTGCTGGCGCAGTAGGTGCCGACCTGGGGGAACACGGTCATCGCGCCGATCGACAGGATCTGCAGGATCGCGCCGCCGCCGTTGGCGGCGAGCACGGGCGCGAACGCGCGCACCATCGCGAGCTGGCCCCAGAAGTTCACTTCCATCTCGAGCCGCGCGCCGTCGAGCGAGGGCGCGAGGAACGAGGTCATCGCCGCCGCGCCGCCGTTGTTCACGAGCAGCGTCAGGTCGCTGCAGCGCTCGGCGGCAGCCGCGACCTCCGCCGCGTCGGTCACGTCGAGCTCGAGCGCGACCACGCGCGCCGGATCGGCCGCGACCGCGGCGGTGAGCGTCACCGGATCGCGCGCGGTGGCATAGACGCGCCGCGCACCGCGCTCCAGCAGCGCGGTCACGAAGCCGGCGCCGATGCCGCGGTTGGCGCCGGTCACGAGTGCCACGCAATCCCTGATCTGCATGCGATTCCCCCTCGAGTCACAGGCCGGTGCCGCAAGCCGCGGCGATCGCGCCGCACCGTGCCGCACCGTGTCGCACCGCGAGTGTACAACGCGACGGGGATGGCGCCCGCCGCGTCGCCACGCGACGTCCGGTGCAGCCGGCCCAGGCCGTATAATCCCGGGTTCGATCCACCGCCCTACGCGACCGTACGCCGATGCGCGAATTCCTCGATCAGGTCTGGCTGGGCAACAGTCTTCACAACTGGTTGCTTGCGCTTGCCGCCTTCCTTGTCGTCTTCACGGTGCTGCCGCTGGCGCGCGGCTTCATACTGTCGCGCCGCGCGAAGCTCGAGGCGCTCGGGCGCGGCGCAGTGGGCGTTGAGCTCGCGCTGCTGCTGATCGGTCGCACCAGTCAGTTGTTCCTCTGGGTGGTCGCGGTGTACTGCGCGGGGCGCTTGCTCGAATCACCGCCGCGGCTCGAGCAGGCATCCAAGCTGCTGATCGTGGTCATCGTCTGGTTCCAGGCCGCGCTCTGGGGTGTCGCCGCGGTGCGCTATGCGCTCGAGCGCCAACAGCAGAAGCATGAAGCCGCGGGTGATCCGGGCTTCCGCGGTTCGATCGGCATCGTGATGTTCGTCGCCAACCTTGCGATCTTCGCGGTGGCCGTCCTGCTGGCGCTCGACAACCTCGGTGTCAACATCACGGCACTGGTCGCCGGTCTCGGTGTCGGCGGCATCGCCATCGCGCTGGCGGTGCAGACCATTCTCGGCGACCTGCTGGCCTCGCTGTCGATCACGCTCGACAAGCCTTTCACCGTCGGCGACTTCCTGAAGCTCGACGACGTCGAGGGTCGCGTCGAGAAGATCGGCGTCAAGAGCACGCGGCTGCGCAGCGTTTCGGGCGAGCAGGTGATCGTCGCCAATGCCGATCTGCTGAAGAGCCGCATCCGCAATCTCGGCCGGATGCGCGAACAGCGCGCGCTGTTCACGATCGCGATCTCCTACGACACCCCGCCCGAGAAGGTGGACGCCGTCACGACGCTGATCCGCGACGCGATCGCCGGCGTACCCGAAGCGCGTTTCGAGTTCTGCGTACTGAAGGCGCTGTCGGAGGCCGCCCTGGTGTTCGAGATCTGCTACTTCGTCCCGCAGCCTGGCGGCGGCCGCTACCTGCGCACCACCGACCTGGTCAACCGTCGCATCCATGCGGCGCTCGCCGACGCCGGCGTGGCCTTCGCCACGGCGGCGCGCACCATACCGCTGCGCTCGCCACCACCGCCGTCATCACCGGCGCCGGGATGATCGCTCGATCCGCCTCCGCCTTCAGGTCTCGAGCGCGGAGACGAATCTGAAAGCAGAGTTCCTTTGCCTTGTGAATTGGCTCAGCCGAGCTGCAGCGTGCCGACGAGCTCGGTCACGCTGCGCATGCCGTTCGCCTGCAGGTAGTCGGCGATGCCGGCATTGATCTTGCGGCAGCACATCGGGTCGTAGAACAGCGAGGTGCCGATGCCGACGGCGGAGGCACCGGCGATCATGAACTCGATGGCATCCGTGGCCGTGGTGATGCCGCCCTGGCCGATGATCGGCACGCCGTGCACCTTGGCGATGCCGTAGACCTGGTGCACCTTCAGCAGCGCGATCGGCTTGATCGCGGGGCCAGAGAGGCCGCCCTGGACGTTGCCGATCACGGGACGGCGGGTCCTGGCGTCGATCGCCATGCCCATGACGGTGTTGATCACCGACAGGCCGTCGCTGCCGGCCTCGATGCACAGGCGCGCGTTCTCGCGGATATCGGTCTGGTTTGGCGAGAGCTTGGTGATCAGCGGCTTGCGGGTCGCGGCGCGGCAGGCGGCGACGACGCGCGCCGACATGTCGGGGTAGTTGCCGAAAGCGACGCCGCCTTCCTTGACGTTCGGGCAGGAGATGTTGATCTCGATGGCGTCGATCGGCGAATCGTCGAAACGGCGCGTGACCTCGGCGTATTCCTCGATCGTCGAGCCCGAGACGTTGGCGATGAAGCGCGTCTCGCTGAAATCGAGCGTCGGCAGGATCTTGCGCACCACGTGGTCGGTGCCGGGGTTCTGCAGGCCGATCGCGTTCAGCATGCC
>JADLDF010000533.1 GCA_020846815.1 Gammaproteobacteria bacterium
AGTTCCACCTGCGCCCGGGCGATGCCTTCCAGAACGCGATCCAGCGCACCCATGCCTGGACCAACAACGAGACCTACGCGACGCCCTGGTACGACACGCCGATCGCCGAATGGGCGCGCGAGGCGGGTTTCTCGAAGACGACGATCACGATCTTCGACCGCCTGAACCGCTCGGTGAAGCGCCCGCAGGGCACGCCGGTCGGCGCGAACTACTGGAACCTCTACGTCTTCGAAAAATGAGCGGAGAACACAGCATGAACGGCGCGATGCGACCGGGCTCCAACGCCACCCTGCAGGGCCCCGTCACCGACGTCGAGCCGGACTTCCTGCGCGCGCTGCCGATGGACAACGCGGTCGGCGCGATCGTGGCCCTGACCGCCGAGGTCTGGATGCTGCGCGAGAGGCTCGCGACGCTCGAGGCCGAGCTGACCTCGCGCCGCGTGCTGCCCGAGGCCGCGGTCGAGAATCACGTCGACACGGCCGAGGAGCAGAAGCAGCGCGCCGAGCAGCTCGCCGCGTTCACGAACCGCGTGCTGTCCGAGCTCGCCCGTGATCGCGTGCCGGTGTCGAAGATCGATCCGGACGTGCTCAAGTACCTGAAGACTCCGGCGCGCTGACCGACCGGCGAACCAGCATCGTTGCCGCCCCCTGTGCCCGCCGGCGTTGCGGGGCAGCATCGCCAGCCCGGAACGCATGGGTCGACTCCATCAGGCGGCGGCGGCGCTCGGCGGGAGGTGATTCCAATATTGGAAACGCGGATCATGGCGGCCAACGTCACCACGACGCGGCCCGTGGCGCCCTCCGGCGCCGGGCGCCGCGACCCGCCAACGCTCGCGCGCTGGCGCTTGCGGGGAACACGCATGCCTCGGGAAACGAGAATCGAATCCGCGTCGAACGAACGCTCGCGCGCCGTCGCCCGCGTGCTCAGCGCGCTCGAGGAGCTCAGCGTCTCGCCGAACCCGCTGTCGAATCACGAGCTCGCGCTGCGTCTCGGCGTGCCGCCGGCGAGCATGTACCGCCTGCTGCAGAAGCTCTCCGAACTCGGCTACGTCGAGTACTCCGCCTCGCACGCCAGCTACGCCGTGGCGCCGCGCCTCGCCGAGCTCGCCGAGCGGCTCGCCGACGCCGGCTGCCGAGCGCCACCGCTGCGCCGCCTGCTGTCGGCGCTGCGGGCGGAGGCGGGCGATCAACTCGCCATCTGGGTGCGCAGCGGCATCAACGTGCGCATCGCGGCGCTGCTGGTCGGGGATCTGTACGCTGCGGCCTTGAGCACCTACCGCGAGATGCCGCCCTTCTCCACACCCGGGCTCGCCATCGCCTCGCAGTACACACGTGAACAGGTGCGCACACTGGTCGCGCAATGCCGCCGTCGGCGCGCCGCCTTCGGCCGCCGCTTCATGGGCATCGCCGACATCGAGAAGCAGCTGCGCGACATCCGCACGCGCGGCTTCGCCGTGGGCTACAACATGCGCGGCGATGGCTGGGGAATCCTGGCCTGGCCGGTCATGGTCTCGACCTCGCCGCTGCGCATCGGCGCGCTGACGATCGCCGCTCCGGTCGCGACGCTGCGCCGCGATGAAACGCGTCTGGTCCAGGTCGCGCAGAGGCTGATCGCCAACTACCACCGCGAACAGGCTGCCGCATCCGCAAAGGCCACGTCTTGAGGCGCCGCCCGTTGCCGCAAGCGGCACGGACGACCGCGGTCTTCCTGCTGTCCGCCATCACGGCTCGTGCTCACGGCCCGCTCGCCCGTCGGAAGCCCTGGCGTCATGCGTGTATGATGTTTGCCGGTCGAGTCCGACCGGCACGAGGGAGCTCGCAAAATGCAGAATGGATCATCGACGTACCGGCCGCGCATCGCGGCGTCGCTCGCGGCCACGCTCGCCGCGTTCACGTTCGCGGCGGCCGCGCAGGCCGCGAAGCTCGACCTGAACACGCCGGAAGGCGCGAACGCCGCCGCGCGCCGCGTACAGTGCTCGACGAAGGATGGTGAACCGACGGTCTACTGGTTCCACGGCGAGGGTTTCAGCCGTGTGCCCGGCGAGCGCGACCGCAAGCTGTTCAACGTCGAGGGCATGAACGTCCGCGCCTGCGTGACGGTCAAGGACGAGAAGCGCGGCACCGGCTGGCGCCTGGTCTCGCGCGAGCTGCTGTTCTACACCGATCCGGCGACCGGCGAGCTGCTGCGCACCTGGAGCAATCCCTGGACCGGCGCCACGGTGAACGTGCTGCAGACCGCCAACGACCCGGTCAACCAGCGTCCGATGTTCCCGATCGGCGCGGACGGCAAGCCGGCGAAGTGGACCGGCACGATCAGCGGCAAGACCTGGTGGAACACCATCACCGTCCCGCTGTTCTATACGAACCCTCTCGGCGGCGACTACCAGAAGTACGTCGGCGGCACCTACCACGCAACCGAGATGTTCAACTTCTTCGGCAACCTCGACGAGCTGCTGAACGACCGCAACCCCAGTCCGGCCGTCGAAGTGGGCTGGGTACGCCTCGCCAGCTGGCTGCCGTGGATGGAAATGGGCGACCGCGCGGGCCTGGTCTACATCCACGCCGCCGGCCGCAAGCTCGAGCGCTTCGACCAGCTGCCGCCGGTCATGCTCAAGGAGATCGAGGCCAACTATCCCGAGTACCGGACGCCGCCGCCGGGCGACGATTCGC
>JADLDF010000534.1 GCA_020846815.1 Gammaproteobacteria bacterium
AGGTCGCGCCGTGCAGGCGCTGCGCGGGGCCGAAGACCTCGCCGCGGAAGCTGTGCGCGATCATCATGTGGTCGCGGACGCAGACCGAGTACATGCTGTTTCCCTCGTGCGTGGCTGGCTGTCGTGTTCGCGGCGGTGGGTGCGGGTCGCGGGGCGGGTGGGTGGTCGAGGGTGCGCGGCGCGCGTTCAATAGCGGATCAGGTGGCAGAGCGTCGCACCCGGCGCGGCTGAGAGCCGCGCCATGACCTCGGGCAGCGACTCGAACGCGTCCTCGCCGCTCCGCAGCGCGTCGAGCTCGGGCGCACCGGCGAGCAGGCGCAGCGCCAGCCCCAGGCGCCGCGCCGCGTCCCAGCGCGTGCGCTGCGCGGTCGCGACCTGGCCCACCTGCGAGCTGCGCAGCACCAGGCGGCGCGCGTGGAAGGCCTCGCCCAGCGGCAGGCTCGCGACGCGGTCGCCGTACCAGCTCAGCTCGACAATGGTTGCCTCGAACGCGGCGAGGCGCAGCGCCAGCGCGAGGCCCTCGGGTGCGCCACTGGCGTGCAGCACGACGTCGGCCTCGCCCTGAGCGGCCTCTGGCACCGCAAACGCCACGCCGAGTGCCGCGGCGACCGCGGCGCGTGCTGGCTGCAGGTCGACCAGTTCGACCTCGCAGCCCGGGATCCGCGCCGCTAGCCAGGCGACCAGGCAGCCGACGACGCCGGCGCCGATCACGCGCACGCGATCGCCCGGACGGATGCCGGCGTCCCAGATACCGTTGATCGCGGTCTCGAGGTTCGCGGCGAGCACGGCGCGCGTCGGCGGCAGGCCGGGCGGCAACGTATGCACGGCCGTGCGCGGCACCACGTAGCGGGTCTGGTGCGGATGCAGGCAGAAAACCGCCGCGCCGGCGAGGCCCGCCGGACCATCCTCGACGACGCCGACGCTCGCGTAGCCGTATTTCACGGGCGCGGGAAAGTCGCCGGCCTGGAAGGGCGCGCGCATGCGCGCGCGCTCCGAGGCCGGCACCCGGCCCTGGAACACCAGCGACTCGGTGCCGCGGCTGATGCCGCTGTAGAGTGCCCGTACCCGCACCTCGCCGGCCGCCGGCGCGGGCAGGGTTTCGTGGCGGATCTCGCCGCGGCCGGGGGCCGCGACCCAGAACGCGGCGGCGGCTCGGGTGTCCATGGAGCGATGATGCCCCGTACGCTGCGCACAGGCGAGTCGACGCACCTTGGACGCGAGCCCGGCATGCGACACAGGCTGATACGCTCGAGGTCGACGCCTGCGGACCCCGGATGCGAGCCCGATGCGCAGGCCCTGCAGCGCGACCTCGTGCGCCACGTCGTCGCAGCGCTGCTGCTCGGTCTGCTCGCGGCGCTGGTGCTGACGCGGCTGCCGGGGCTCGCGCCCGGTGCCCGCTATCTGCCGGTCGCCGCCACCGGTCTCGCGGCCGGTGCGATCCTGCTGCTGGCGCTGCACGGTAGGCTCCGGGCGACGCATCCCCATGCGCGCTTCGGTGCGGCGAACCGCATCACGCTGGCCCGCGGCACGCTGATCGTGCTGCTCGGCGGCTTCGCCGTCGCCGCGGACGCTGCCGCGCCGCTCGCCTGGGCCGCGGTCGCGCTGGCGACGCTGGCCGCGAGCCTCGATGCGCTCGATGGCAGGTTTGCGCGGCGCGAAGGCCTCGCGAGCCGCTATGGCGCGCGCTTCGACATGGAGACCGACGCGTTGCTGATCCTCGTGCTCGCGCTGCTCGCCTGGCGCTGGGATCGCGCCGGCGTCTGGGTGCTCGCCTCGGGCCTGATGCGCTACGCCTTCGTGCTCGCCGGCCGCGCCTGGCCCGCTCTCGCCGGCGAGCTCGCGCCGAGCCGCCGGCGCCAGGCGGTCTGCGTGATCCAGGTCGTCGTGCTGATCGTGGTGCTCGCGCCCTGGTGGCCCGCGCCGGTGGCGGTGGCGCTCGCCGCGGCCGGCCTCGCCGCGCTCTGTTATTCTTTCGGCGTCGACGTGCTCGAGCTGGCGCGCCGGCATCGTTCCACGGCAGGAGTGGCGGCATGACGACATCTGCGTCGCCGCGGCGCGCGGCCCTCGCCGGGCTCGCGGTCGTGCTGCTGGCCGTCGTCGGCGCGGGCGCCCGCGCCGCAGACGCCGAGCCGGCGCGTTTCGCGCTCGATCCCGAGCATCTGACCATCGCCTTCCTGGTCGAGCACATCGGCTACGCCAAGACGCTCGGCACGTTCCGCAAGGCGAGCGGCGGCTTCAGCTACGATGCAGAGAGCGGCGCGCTCGGCGACCTGCGGGTCGTCGTCGAGACCGCGAGCATCGACAGCGGCCATGCGGCGCGCGACGAGCACCTGCGCGGCCGCGACTTCCTCGACGTCCAGCGCTTCCCGACCATGACCTTCACCGCCAAGTCCGCGCGGCGGCGCGGTGAGCGCGGCTACGTCATCGAAGGCGAGCTCGAACTGCTCGGCCGGCGACGGCCGCTGGTGCTCGAGGCGACGCTGAACAAGCTCGACCGCTATCCGCTCGGCCCGCCGTTGCTGAAGCCCTTCGTCGCCGGCGCCTCGGCCCGCGGCCGTTTCCGGCGCAGCGATTTCGGCATGACCTACGGCATCGCGAACGGCCTCGTCGGCGACGACGTCGGGCTGATCGTCGAGCTCGAGGCCCGGCGCCAGTAGGCGTCCGCGTGCGCGATCCGCTGCCGACGGGGCGCCTGCGCGCGCTCGCGGTACCGGCCGGCCGGCTCGCCGCGCTGGCCGCCTCGCTGGCCACGCTCATCGGTGCGCTGCTGCTGTTGAACGCGGCACTGACCTTCCACAACGTCTGGCCGACGCCGGCGATCGAACTGCGCGGCGAATGGTCGGTCGAAGTGGCGGCGTTGTTGCTCGCGCTCGCCGCCTGGGTGCGCCGGCGCGGCCCCCTGAGCCGGGGCGCGCTGACCGCGCTCGGCGGTCTGCTGCTGCTGTTCGTGCTCGCGCGCTACGCCGAAGTCACGGCGCCGGCGCTCTATGGCCGCGGCGTCAACCTCTACTGGGATGCGCGCCACGTCGGCGGCGCGGTCGCGATGCTGGTCGCGGTCGTGCCGGCCTGGCAGATCGGCGCGGCGCTGGCGCTGCTGTTCGCGGCGCTGGCCACGGGCCTCGCGCTGCTGCGCGCCTGCGTCGCACGGCTCGCGCGGGCACTCGATCCGGCGGCCGGCGCGGGCGTCGACCGCGTGGCGCGGCCGCTGCTGGTCGGCGGCGCGGCGCTGGCGCTGCTGCTGTTCGGATTCGAGCGCGCGGCCGGTCCGCTGCCGGCCGCTCTGGCGCGCTTCTCGATCCCCGTCACACAGACCTGGGGACGGCAGTTCGCGCTGCTCGGCGGGAGCTGGCTCGTAACGCGCACTGCGGCCGCTACGGCTGGAGGCCCGGCCGCCGCCGCGGTTGCGGGTGCGAGTGCCGATGGAACTGCGGCCGGTGGTGCGATGGCTAAGGCTAGGGCCCTCGCTGCCGCGGCGGTTGCGGGTATGGGCACCGATGCGGCTGCGGTCGACGGCGGCGGCGCGGTGGCGATGCCGGCGCTGCACCGCGCCGCGGGCCAGCCGCGCGAGGACGTGTTCGTCGTGTTCGTCGAGTCCTACGGCGCGATCGCCTGGCAGCGCGCCGACGTCGCTGCGCGGCTCGTCGAGAGCCGCGCAGCGTTGGCACAGGCCATCGAGCGCAGCGGGCGCGCCGTGGTCTCGGCCTGGGTGCGCTCGCCGACCTTCGGCAGCGGTTCCTGGCTGGCGCACGCCAGCCTGCTCACCGGCACCGAAGTGCGCGACGGCGACGGCTACGCGCGCCTGCTGCTGCGGCCGCGCACCACGCTCACCGACGTGTTCCGGCGCGACGGCTATCGCGTGCTGGCGCTGATGCCGGGCCTGAAACAGGCCTGGCCGGAGGGCGAGTACTTCCGCTTCGACGCGGTCTACGGCGCCGACGCGCTCGACTATCGCGGTCCGGCCTTCGGCTGGTGGCGCATACCCGACCAGTACGCGCTCGCAGGCCTCGACGCGCTCGAGGCCGCGCGCCGCGTCGCGGGACCGCGGCCGCCGGCCTTCGTGTTCTTCCCGACGATCAGCTCGCATTTGCCGTTCCGCCCCACGCCGCCGTACCAGCCGGACTGGTCGCGCCTGGACGGCGCGACGCCCTACGGTCCGGAAGCGGAACGCGCCATCGCGCAGGCGCCCGAGTGGACCCGCCTCGGTCCTGCCTACGGCGACTCGCTGGCGTACGCACAGCGGACCCTGGCCGGTTATCTCGAACGTCGCGCGGGTGAGCCGCTGCTGATGCTCATGCTCGGGGACCACCAGCCGCCGGCTGCGGTCAGCGGCGAGGGTGCAAGCCACGACGTGCCGGTGCACGTCGTCGGCGACCGGCCCGAAGTGCTCGAAGCGCTGTGCGCGCTGGGGTTCGTGCCGGGGCTCGATCCGGCGGGGGCGCCGATCGGGTCGATGCACGAGCTGGGCCCGCTGCTGGTCGCGGCGCTCGCTGCCGCGCCGCGGTCGCCGCCGCCGGCGATGCATGCAGCACGAACCGGTGGCGGCCCGCAAGGGCTTGCGGTCGCCCCTGTGACGCTGCCAAATTGAGCGCCGCTCCCCCCTCCTCAGCATCGCCCACGGAAGCCGCCGCATGCCCGCCAACGTCCATACCGAAGTCCTGCGCTACCGCGCCGGTGGTGTCGAGCTCGCCAGCTACCTCGCGGTCGACACCAGCACGAACGGCCGCCGGCCCGCGCTCGCAGTGTTCCCGGAATGGTGGGGCCTCAACGACTATCTGCGCCGCCGCGCGCGCGAGCTCGCGCAGCTCGGCGTGGTCGCGCTCGCAGTCGACGTCTACGGCGACGGCCGCCAGGCCGCGGACGCGACCGAGGCAGGCACGCTGATGAACGGCCTGTTCGCCGACATGGCCGCCACCGGCGAGCGCATCAAGGCGGCGATCGAGCAGCTCGCGAAGCACCCGCTGGTCGACCCGACCCGCATCGGCGCCATGGGCTACTGCCTGGGCGGCGCGCTGTCGCTGCACGCCGCGCGCCTCGGTCTCGACCTGCGCGGCGTCGTCAGCTTCCACGGCTCGCTCGGCCGCACCCACGCGGCCAGGCCGGGCGAGTTCAAGCCCGAGGTGCTGATCTGTCACGGCGAGGCCGACGCGCTCGTGCCGGCCGCCGACCAGCAGAGCTTCCATGCGGAAATGGCCGAGCTCGGCGTGAAATACCAGTTCAATTCCTATCCGGGCGCCAAGCACGGCTTCACCAACCCGGAGGCGACCGAAAAGGGCCGGAAGTACAACCTGCCGCTCGCCTACGACGAGAAGACCGATCGCCAGTCCTGGGAGGACATGAAGGCGTTCTGGCAGCGCGTGTTCCGCTGACGCGCCCTGCGGCGGCGCAGCCTCGTCGCGCCGCCCGTCGCCCGCCGTTACCGCTTCAGCGCGCCTGCACCGGGCGCGCCCCGTCGATCCGGAAGCGCACGCGCCCGACCAGCTCGGGCGCGATCTGGCCGACGCCGGCTTCCACCGCGATCCGCTCGCCCGGCTGCAGCGTACGGCCGATGCGCACCGGCGGGCCCTGCTGCACGATCGAGCCGTTGCCGTCGAGCAGCACGGCCGACAGCGCCAGTCCCTCGAGCCCCACGGGCGCGCGGTTCTCGACGACCGCGACCAGCGTGCCGCGCGCGTCGAGCTGCGGCGCACTGGCGACGTAGTTGCCGGGGTTGCGCTGCACGTCGATGGTCGCGTACTCGACGGCGGCGGCCTTGCCGAGCTCGCTCTGCGAGCCGGCCGCGCCCTTGTAGAGCTCGAGCGCGCGCTCGACATTGCCCGACTCCTTGGCGATGTTGCCGAGATAGTAGAGCGCCGGCGCGGTCGGCAGCAGCTTGGCGCTGCGCTCCAGACGCTGCGCCGCCTCGTTGCGGTTGCCGAGCCGGTAGTACGCGGTGCCGCTGCCGAGCCAGGCCGCGAAATAGCCGTCATCGAGCTTCAGCGCCCGTTCGTAGTGCGGCAGCGCCGCCTGCGGCTGCTGGTCGGCGAGCTCGAGATCGCCGCGTAGCAGCGCGAAGCGCGCTTCGTTCGGCACCTGTTTCTCGGCTTCGAGCGCCAGCGCCTTCGCGCCCTTGAGGTCCTTCTTGCGCGCCAGCGCCACGGCTTCGTCGGCCTTGTCGTAGGCGGGCGCGATCTTGCGCAGCGGCGCGAGCCGCGTCGCATAGCGCTCCTTGCCGAGGTCGCCGCCGGGCGTGCCGAGCTCGGCCAGGCGGGCGCGATTGTTGGCGACGCGCTCCTCCGAGGGCGGGTGCGAGGCGAACAGCCCTTCGAGCCAGCCGCCGCTGCCGCTGCCGCCGCCGCTCTTCTGCGCGAGCGCGACGAATTTCTCCTGCAGCGTGACCGCCGCGGACGGGTCGTAGCCGGCGCGGCGCATGTACTCCATGCCGTAGTAGTCGCTCTCACGCTCCGCGTCGCGGCCGTAGCGCGTGTTGATGAGCTGCGCGCCGACGCCGGCGCCGGCGGCGAGCAGGCCGCCGAGGTTCTGGTCCATGTCGGACATGGCGACGCCGACCTGTGCGGCGACCATGCCGACCTGCAGCAGCGTGCCGCGCTCCTGCGCCTTGGCGCCGTGGCGCGCCGCGGCGTGCACGATCTCGTGGCCGAGCACGGCAGCGAGCTCGGCCTCGTTCTCGAGCGCGGTCAGCAGCCCGCGATTGACCGCGATCTTGCCGCCGGGCAGCGCCCAGGCGTTCGGCACCGAGCTGTTGAGCACCGTGAACTCGTAGGGCAGCGGCCGGTCGGACACGGCCGCGAGCTTCTGTCCGATTTCGCTGACGTAGGCCGTGAGGTCGGGGATCGTCTTGTAGTCGCCGCCCTCGCCCTGGCGCGTGGGCGCGTAGTGGGTCGCGCCGATCTGCAGCTCGGAGGCTTCGGAAACGAACTGGATCTCCTTCTTGCCCGTGACCGGGTTGACGCCGCAGCCGGCGAGGCCGAGCGCCAGCGCGAACGCGGCCAGGAAGCGTGTCGGGCGAAGCCCCGAACACCGGCCACGCCAGCCCGTACTGCGCGAAAGCGCGAGCGCGGCGGCCCGGAGGCGTGTCGGGCGGCGCACGCGCGGCGACGCACCGACGACGGCGGGCGATGCGCCGATCGTGGCGGCTGTGGAACGCGGGTCGCGCGTTGCGTCGGACGGCGACGATGGATGGGTGGCGGCGAATGGCGGGCGCGAGCGGTCCATGGCAAACCTCCGGCAGGCACGAGTCCGCGGCGGATCGTGCGGCGCGCCCGTCATGATAGCTTGCACGGCGATGCCGTGGCGGCGCGACGGTCCGCCTGAGTGAGCTCGCGCGCCCGTCATGGGTTCGGCACCGCACCGAGGAGAGACTGACTACGATGGAACCGCGTTCCGATGCCCTGGTGATCTTCGGCGTGACCGGCGACCTCGCGTTCCGCAAGATCTTCCCCGCCCTGCAGAACATGATCCGCCGTGGCGTGCTCGACGTGCCGGTGGTCGGCGTGGCGCGCGAAGGTTCGCTCGAGAGCCTGCGCGAGCGCATCGCCGCGAGTCTCGAAGCGCATGGCGGCGGCGCCGACCCGCAGGTGCTGGCGAAGCTCGGCGTGCTGCTGCACCACGTCGAGGGCGACTACCGCGATCCGGCGACCTTCGCCGCGCTGCGCCGCGAGCTCGGCGCGGCCGCGCATCCGCTGCACTATCTGGCGGTGCCGCCCAGCCTGTTCGCGACCGTTGTGCAGGGGCTCGGCGCGGCCGGCTGTGCCGGCGGGGCGCGGGTCATCGTCGAGAAGCCGCTGGGCCGCGATCTCGCCTCCGCGCGCGCGCTGAACCACGCGCTCGGGCGCGTGTTCGACGAGCGTGCGCTGTTCCGCATCGACCATTTCCTCGGCAAGGAGGCGGTGCAGAACCTGCTGTACTTCCGCTTCGCGAACGCCTTCCTCGAGCCGGTCTGGAACCGCGACCACGTCGAGAGCGTGCAGATCACCATGGCCGAGTCGTTCGGTGTTGAGGGTCGCGGCAAGCTCTACGAGGAGCTCGGCGCGGTCCGCGACGTGGTGCAGAACCACCTGCTGCAGATGGTCTCGATTCTGACCATGGAGCCGCCGTCGGGGCTCGGCAGCGATCCGCAGCGCGACGAAAAGGCGAAGGTGCTGCGCTCGATCGCGCCGCTGTCGCGCAGCGACATCGTCCGCGGTCAGTACGCCGGCTATCGCGCCGAGCCGGGCGTCGACCCGCACTCGGACGTCGAGACCTACGTCGCGCTGAAGCTCGCGATCGACTCCTGGCGCTGGGCCGACGTGCCGTTCTTCATACGCGCCGGCAAGGCGATGGCGACCACAGGCACTGAGGTGCTCGCGACCTTCCGCCGCCCGCCACAGCGGCTGTTCGACGAGCCGGCGCCGCCGCACACCAATTACCTGCGCTTCCGGCTGGGGCCGGACCGCATCTCCATCGGTCTCGGCGCGCGCGCCAAGGCGCCCGGGGAGTCGATGGCCGGGCGCGCGGTCGAGCTGTCGGTGTGCAGCACGCCACGCGGCGAGCAGAGCGCCTACGAACGGCTGATCGGCGACGCGATGCGCGGCGACGCGACGCTGTTCACGCGCCAGGACATCGTCGAGGAGGCCTGGCGCATCGTCGACGATGCGCTGGTCAAGGCCGGTGCCGCGCAGCCCTATGCAGCGGGGAGCTGGGGGCCGGAGGCCGCGGCGCGCCTGACGCGCGCGGTCGGCGGCTGGGTGAACCCGGGCAGCCTCGGCAGCGACGCGTGCGCCTGAGCGTCCACCCCGACGGCCCGGCGGCGGCGGCGCACGCGGCCGCCGACTGGATCGCCGCGCGGCTGCAGGCGGCGCTGGCAGCGCGCGATCGCGCGCGCGTGGCCTTCAGCGGTGGCGCGTCGCCACGGCCGATGCTCGAGGCCCTGGCGGCGCGCCCGCTGCCGTGGTCGCGCGTCGACGCGTTCCAGATCGACGAGCGCGTCGCACCGGCCGGCAGCGAGGCGCGCAACCTGACGATGCTGCGCGCCGCGCTGCCGGCGGCCTGCTGGCATCCGATGCCGGTCGACGATCTCGACCCGGAGCGCGCCGCGCAGATCTATGCGCACACGCTCGAGACGCTCGCCGGCACGCCGCCCGTGCTCGATCTCGTGCACCTCGGCCTCGGCGACGACGGCCACACGGCTTCGCTGTTCCCGGGCGGCGCGGCGCTCGAGGTGCAGGACCGCGAGGTCGTGGCCACGGCCGAGCGGCGCGGCCACCGCCGCGTCACCTGCACGCTGCCGCTGCTGTCGCGTGCACGCGCGCGCGCCTGGCTGGTCACCGGTGCCGGCAAGGCCGCGATGCTCGCGGCGCTCTGGCGCCAGGATCCGCGCATCCCGGCCGCGCGCGTCGCGCGTATGGCGAGCAGGGTGTTCGCCGATGCCGCCGCCGCTGCGCAACTGCCTCGGGGCGAGCCCGACGGGTCCGGCGCCAGCCCGTGAGTCTCGGGGTTTGTCCCGCAGTTTCGCTGCGCACACTGGAAAACTAGGCATTTTCCCCAAGGTCGGCCGCCGTTCCGCCGCCGCGCAGTGTGACCGGCCGCCCGACATCGCGACGGCGCGATCGGCCACTGTGGCGCCACGGGCGAGCTACAGGGAGACGCCAGGGTGAGTTCTCGGAAAGCCGCAGCGAGCAGGGACGTGTCGCATCACGATGCGGTCGCGCCGGACGTCACCGCACTGCGCCGCGCTGCTGCGCGCGCCACGGTGCCGGCGACGGCCATCACGGCGGGGTTCTTCCAGCGGGCGTGACCGCGTGGCCGCCGAAGGATTGGCGCATGCGTGCCAGCAGCTTCGCGGCATAGTCGTCCCGGCCCTGGCTCGCGAAGCGCGCCATCAGCGCAGCAGTGATCACCGGTGCGGGCACGCCGAGGTCGATCGCCTCCCTGGCCGTCCAGCGTCCTTCACCGGAATCGGCGACCACCGGTGCGATGCCTTCGAGCGCCGCATCCTGCGCGAGGAATTCGGCCGTGAGATCGAGCAGCCAGGAGCGGATCACGGTGCCGTGGCGCCAGTGCTCGGCGAGCTGCGCCACGTCCAGGCCGAGCTCCGGCCGGGCGCGCAGCAGCGCGAAGCCCTCGGCATAGGCCTGCATCAGGCCGTATTCGATGCCGTTGTGCACCATCTTGGCGTAGTGGCCGGCGCCGGCGGCGCCGCAGTGCAGCCAGCCGCGCTCGGGCGAGGGCGCGAGCGCACGCAGCACGGGCCCGAGGCGCGCGACCGCCGCGGCTTCGCCGCCGACCATGAGGCCGTAGCCGTTCTGCAGGCCCCAGACGCCGCCGGAGACGCCGGCGTCGACGAACTGCAGCCCGCGCGCGGCCAGCGTCGCGGCGCGGCGCTGCGAATCCTGATAGTGCGCGTTGCCGCCGTCGATCAGCAGGTCGCCGGGCGCGAACCTTGCGGCGAGTGCCTCGAGCACGCCGTCGGTCGGCGCGCCGGCCGGCAGCATCAGCCAGGCGGCGCGCGGTGACGCGAGCGCGGCGACGAAGTCCTCGAGGCCGTCGACCGACTGTACGCCCGGCTCGTCGGCGAGTGCGGCGCGCGCTTCGGAGGCGCGGTCCCAGGCAACGACACCGAGGCCCGCGCGTGCGAGGCGACGGGCCATGTTGCCGCCCATGCGGCCGAGTCCCACCATGCCGATCTGCATGCTGCGGATCGTACCGGATCGCCGCGGGTCTTTCCGTCCGGAAGCGCGCGATCCTCAGGCGGCGATGCACATGTTGCGGCCGGCGTCCTTGGCGCGGTAGAGCGCCGAGTCGGCGCGCTCGAAGATCGTGCCGCCGTCGCCCGAGTCGCTGTCGCGCAGCGAGGTGATGCCGCAGGAGACCGTGACGCGCACCGGCTGACCGTGGAACAGCAGCTTCAGGCCGGCAACCGCCTCGCGCAGCTCGTTGGCGACGCGCAGCGCCGCCTCGGTGTCCGTCCCGACCAGCAGCGCGCAGAACTCCTCGCCGCCGATGCGCGCGACGAAGTCGCTGGTGCGCAGCCGGTTGGCGAGGCAGTTCGCGACCTCGCGCAGCACGCGGTCGCCGGCGCGGTGGCCGTAGGTGTCGTTGATCTTCTTGAAGCGGTCGATGTCCCAGACGAGCATGCTGACCGGCGTGCGGAAGCGCTTCCAGCGCTCGATCTCTTCGTGCAGGCGTTCCTCGAACGCCGCACGGTTCGGCACGCCGGTGACGACGTCGATGCGCGCGCGCTGGCGCTCCTTCTCGAGCGAGCTGCTGAGGTCGCGCGTCTGGCGCTCGAGTTCGGCGACGCGCAGCGTCATCTTCTCGGCGCGCTGCGCCTGCTCCTGGAAGAGCTGGTTCTGCCGGCTGCGGAAGTCCTGGACGTGCCCGGCGATGGACTCGAGGCGCGTGGCGATCAGCGCCTGCAGCGGCGCGAGGTCGGTCGCGGCCACGGCTTCCTTCGACAGGCCGTCGACCTCGGACATGACCTGGCGGTTCAACGCCTGCGCGGCGTCCTGACTGCTCTTCCAGTCGGCCTTCGAGCTGCTGAGGAAGGTGGCGACGTCCTCGAGCCGCTGGGTCACCTGGGTGAGCATCGCGGCGGCGGTCGAACGCTCCTGCTCGAGCTTCTCGGCCCGGGCGCGCGCGAGGTCGGCGGCGCGCGTCAGCAGCTTCGCCAGCGCCTCGTCGCTGTCGACCGCGGCGATCTCGGCCGCCAGCGCCTGCATCGCGGGGTCGGGCGTCGAGCCGCAGGAGAGCCGTTCGAGCAGCTGCGCCACGGCGTTGCAGGAGGCGTTCCAGCGGCCACGCGGCTGGTCGTTGGCCGTGACCGCGTGCAGCAGCGACTTGATCAAGTCCTCGATCTCGGCGGCGCTGCCACCTTCGGCTTGTGCCTGACGCGAGATCTTCGTCAGCTCGGCGTCGACGCTCGGCGCCATGCCCAGACCGAGCGTGCACAGCCGGCCGATCATGCGGCGCAGTGCGCGCTCGAGGTCCCGCCAGGCGCGTTCATGGTCCTCCATCTCGCGGATGGCATCCCGGTAACGGGCTTTCCAGTCGGGCGTCTCAACCATGCTCGTCGTCCAGCCAGCGTTGATTCGGCATCCGGGTATCGGCCAAACCCCTATGGGCTTGAACGCCGTGCGGGCTACTGTGACCGGATCCGCAGCCGTCCTGCCGAGAGGAGGCGCACATTCGCACGAGATCGCGGTTCCACCCAATCCGGGTGGTCCGGCA
>JADLDF010000535.1 GCA_020846815.1 Gammaproteobacteria bacterium
TCACGGTCGCGTGCTCGAGGTCGAGGATCGACAGCAGCATCTGGCGGTGGCGCTGCGGCAGCATCGGCCCGGACTCGGCGACCACGGTGCGCAGCTCGTCGGCCGAGAGGCTGGAGTCGCCGCGCGCACCGCCCTCGACGATGCCGAAGAGGCGCAGCAGGCCATGGGCCGCGAGGTTCGCGAGGCCGACGCCCGGCCGCGCGATCGTCACGAGCACGCGGCAGGCTCTCGCGGTGCCGAGCGCCACGCGCTCGGCATGGGCCGCGGCGAAGATCCTCGGCGCGAGCACGCAGAACACCAGCATCAGAATCGGCACTCCCAGCGTCGGCAGCAGCAGCGCCCAGCGCTGCCCGCTGCGCAGTGCGAGCAGCGTCGCGACCGTGGTCGCGCCGGCGCTCGCCAGGGTCAGCAGGATCAGGTTCGCGCCGAGCCAGTCGTCCGGTTTCGCGAGCACGGCTTCCAGCGCTTTCGCGGCGCGGTCGCCACGCGCCGCGCGGTTGCGGATGCGGTAGCGGTTCGCCGTGAGCAGCGCCACCTCGGTTCCAGACGAGAATGCGATCAGCAGCAGCAGCACGCCGAGCGCGAGCAGCAGGACGAGGGCAGGGGCGTATTCCAAGCGGCCAGTCTCCGGCGGGCGCGTTCCCGCCGCACGGCAATAGGATAGGGGCGCGGGCCGGCCGGGTATACTTCGCGGTCCAGCGTCTTCCGGTACGCCAGATGTTCGACACCCTCAGCAAGCGCCTCTCGAAGACCGTCCAGGACCTTCGTGGCCGCGGCCGCATCACCGAGGAGAACGTCGGCGAGACGCTGCGCGAAGTGCGCATGGCGCTGCTCGAGGCGGACGTCGCGCTGCCGGTCGTGCGCAGCTTCATCGAGGCCGTCAAGCAGAAGGCACTCGGCGCCGAGGTCGCGAGCAGCCTCACGCCGGGGCAGGTGTTCGTGTCGATCATCCACCGCGAGCTCGTCGAGCTCATGGGTGGTGCGCGCGCCGGCTTCGAGCTGCGGGCGCAGCCGCCCTACGTGGTGCTGCTCGCCGGCCTGCAGGGCGCGGGCAAGACCACGACCGCGGCGAAGCTCGCACGCTGGCTCATCGAGTCGCAGCGCAAGCGCGTGCTGCTGGTCAGCACCGACGTGCGCCGCCCGGCGGCGATCCTGCAGCTACAGCGCCTCGCGGAGCAGGTCGGCGCCGACTTCTTCCCGAGCGATGCCTCGCTGCCGCCGGCCGAGATCGCACGCCGCGCACTCGAGCGCGCGCGCGCCGGTGTCTACGACGTGCTGATCGTCGACACGGCCGGCCGCCTGCACATGGATGCCGCGCTCATGGACGAGGTGCGCGAGATCGATCGCGAGGTCGCGGCGCACGAGCGACTGTTCGTCGTCGATTCCATGGCGGGCCAGGACGCCGTCAACGCGGCGCGCTCCTTCGGCGAGGCGCTCGATCTGACGGGCGTGATCCTCACCAAGGCCGACGGCGATGCGCGCGGCGGTGCGGCGCTCTCGGTCCGCCAGGTCACGGGCCGGCCGATCGTGTTCGTCGGCGTGGGCGAGAAGCCCGATGCGCTGCAGCCCTTCGATCCGGAGCGCATGGCCGGCCGCATCCTCGGCATGGGCGACGTGGTCGCGCTGGTCGAGCAGGTGCAGGGCAAGGTCGACGCGGCCGAGGCCGAGCGCATCGCGCGCAAGGTTGCCAAGGGCCAGGGCTTCGACTTCTACGACCTGCGCAGCCAGCTCGAGCAGCTGCAGAAGATGGGCGGCCTCGGGGCGCTGATCGACAAGCTGCCGACGCAGATGACGCGCGGCGCCCAGGCTCCGAACGCGGAGCAGGGCGACCGCGACCTGCGCCGCCAGGTCGCGATCATCGATTCCATGACGCATCGCGAGCGCCGCAGGCCCGAGGTCATCGACGGCTCGCGGCGCCGGCGCATCGCCGCCGGCGCGGGCGTGCAGGTGCAGGACGTGAACCGGCTGCTGAAGCA
The DNA here is from genome assembly GCA_020846815.1 of Gammaproteobacteria bacterium. The sequence goes on from JADLDF010000535.1 coordinate 1,977, forward strand.
GTTCACCGAAATGCAGCGCATGATGAAGAGCATGAAGGGCGGCAAGCTGCGGCGCATGCTGGGCGCCTTCAAGGGCGGCATGCCGCCGGGCTTCCCCCGGCCCTGAAGCTGGCGCGAGCGGGCACGGCAGCCAACGGCCGGTCACCCGGACGGGCATGGCCGGAACGGCGGCGCAACGGTCGGTCCGGAAGGCATGCGGTCGCGCTTCCATCAAGTGGCTGATTTCTGTAGACTCCGCGCTCTTTTTCGGCGGCCCGGCCCTTGCCGGGTCCGCGCCTGCCAGATTCGTGGAGTGCGACAGCGACTATGGTGACGATTCGTCTGACCCGCCGGGGAGCCAAGAACTCGCCCTTCTACCACATCGTGGTCACGGACAGCCGCAAGCGCCAGGGCGGAAAGAGCCTTGAATTGGTTGGGTTTTTCAACCCGATCGCGCGCAAGGGCGACACCCGGCTGAAGCTCGACGTGGCGCGCATCGACTACTGGCTGGGCAAAGGTGCGCAGCAGTCCGATCGCGTCCGCGACCTGGTCGCGAGCTATCGCAAGCAGGCCGCGGCGACGCCGGCGGCCGCCTGACGCGGATCCGAAGCTCAGCGGGCGCCACGGGGTGAGTCCGGAGGCGGCCGATACGCCCGCCGCGGGCCGCGAACGGTCCGGCGAGGGCTATGTCGAAATGGGGCGGCTCGGCCGCCCTTATGGTGTCGAGGGCTGGTCGCACGTCGAATCCTGGACGGATCCGCCGCAGGCCCTGCTCCGATACGGCCACTGGGTGCTGCGTGCGCCCGATGGCAGCCGGCGCCCGGCGAACCGCCAGGGCGTCCGGGCGCATGGATCCGGGATCGTGGCCCGGGTCGACGGCAGCGCGACGCCCGAGCGGGCGGCCGAGCTCGCCGGGACGGTGATCGAGGTGGCGCGCAGCGATCTGCCTGCGCCGCCGCCGGGCGAGTACTACCGGGACGATCTCCTGGGGTTCTCGGTGCGCAACCTCGAGGGCGTGGTCCTCGGCCTGCTGCGCAGCTACATCGACATGCCGGCGAACCCGGTCATGGTCGTGGTGGACGGCGACCGCGAACGCTGGTTGCCGCTGACGAGTCAGCACCTGCGGCGGGTCGATGCCGGCGCGCGGGAGCTGACGGTGGATTGGCCCGAGGACTTCTAGGTCCTGCGATCGGAGCAGGGCCGGGACGATGGGCGCAGGCTGTGGTGGCGCCGGGCAGGAGAGCGCGGACGTGCAGATCGGGGTGGTGACGCTGTTCCCCGAAATGATCCGCGACGCGCTCGACCACGGCGTGCTGGGACGTGCGCTGGAGCGCGGGCTCGCCGCGGTGCAGACCGAGGATCCTCGGGTGCACGCGGTCGACGCGCACCGCACGGTCGACGACCGGCCCTATGGCGGCGGTCCCGGCATGGTCGGGACGCCGGCGCCCTGGGCGGCGGCGATCGACGCCGCGGCGGCGCGGCTGCCGGCGGGTGCGCTGCGGCTGCACCTGTCGGCGCAGGGCGAGCCGCTGACGCAGCGGCGGGTGCAGGAACTGGCGGCGTCGCCGGGTTTCCTGCTGGTGGCGAGCCGCTACGAGGGGCTCGACCAGCGGGTGATCGACTCTCGCATCGACGGCGAGATCTCGA
>JADLDF010000536.1 GCA_020846815.1 Gammaproteobacteria bacterium
AATCGCGCGCTTTGCGACCCGCCCCTCCCGGGCGCGGCCCGGGACCGATGCAGCACATCCGCAACTTCTCGATCATCGCGCACGTCGATCACGGCAAGTCGACGCTGGCCGACCGCCTGATCCAGCTTTGCGGCGGCCTCGAGGACCGCGAGATGCAGGCCCAGGTGCTCGACTCCATGGATCTCGAGCGCGAGCGGGGCATCACGATCAAGGCGCAGAGCGTTTCGCTGAAGTACACGGCGCGTGACGGCCAGCGCTACCAGCTTAACCTCATCGACACCCCCGGGCACGTCGACTTCTCCTACGAGGTGTCGCGCTCGCTGGCCGCCTGCGACGGCGCGCTGCTGGTCGTCGACGCCTCGCAGGGTGTCGAGGCGCAGAGCGTCGCCAACTGTTACACGGCCATCGAGCAGGGCCTCGAGGTGCTGCCGGTCATCAACAAGATCGATCTGCCTTCGGCCGACCCGCCGAAAGTCATCCGCGAGATCGAGGAGATCATCGGTATCGAGGCGCAGGACGCGGTGCGCGTCTCCGCCAAGACCGGCGAGAACGTGCCCGAGCTGCTCGAGGAGATCGTGCGGCGGATCCCGCCGCCCAAGGGCGACCCGGCTGCGCCGCTGCAGGCGCTGATCATCGATTCCTGGTTCGACAACTACGTCGGCGTCGTGTCGCTGGTGCGCATGGTCAACGGCCAGCTCAAGGTCGGCGACAAGATCCGCGTGATGTCCACGGGCCGCGCGTGGCAGGTCGACAAGCTCGGCCGCTTCACGCCCAAGTCGATCGCTGCGATCGAGCTCGCGGCGGGCGAGGTCGGCTTCGTGATCGCCGGCATCAAGGAGATCGACGGCGCGCCGGTCGGGGATACCATCACGCTCGACGGTCGGCCCTGCACGGCGCCGCTGCCGGGCTTCAAGCAGATCCAGCCGCGCGTGTTCGCGGGTCTCTTCCCGGTGAATTCGGACGACTACGAATCGTTCCGCGACGCGCTCGCCAAGCTCAAGCTCAACGACTCGGCGCTGCACTACGAGCCCGAGGTCTCGGGCGCGCTCGGCTTTGGTTTCCGCTGCGGCTTCCTCGGCCTGCTGCACATGGACATCGTCCAGGAGAGGCTGGAACGCGAGTACCACCTCGACCTCGTCACCAGCGCGCCGACCGTCGTCTACGAGGTCGCGCTGACCGGCGGCGGCGCCGAATTCGTCGACAACCCGGCGAAGCTCCCGCCGCCGAACGCGATCGAGGAGATCCGCGAGCCCATCATCGTCGCCAACATCCTCGTGCCGCCGGACTACGTCGGCGCGGTGCTGCAGCTGTGCAACGAAAAGCGCGGTTCGCAAAAGAAGATGCTCTACCTCGCCAACCAGGTGTCGCTGCAGTACGAGCTGCCGCTCGCCGAGGTGGTGCTCGATTTCTTCGACCGGCTGAAGTCCGCGACCCGCGGCTACGCCTCGTTCGACTACGAGTTCAGCCGTTTCCAGGCCGCGCCCCTCGTGAAGCTCGACGTGCTGATCAACGGCGACAAGGTCGACGCGCTGTCGATCATCGTGCATCGCGACAATGCCTATGCGCGCGGTCGCGAGCTCGTCGACAAGATGCACGAGCTGATCCCGCGGCAGATGTTCGAGGTGGCCGTGCAGGCGGCCCTCGGTACCCACGTGATCGCGCGTGCCACGGTCAAGGCGCTGCGCAAGAACGTGCTCGCCAAGTGCTACGGCGGCGACATCTCCCGCAAGCGCAAGCTCCTCGAGAAGCAGAAGGAAGGCAAGAAGCGGATGAAGCAGCTCGGTCAGGTCGAGATCCCTCAGGAAGCCTTCCTCGCCGTGCTGAAGGTCGGGAGGAAGTAGCCCCATGCTGCAGGCCCTGATCGAGCTCGCGGCCTGGCTCGCGCTGCCGGTGCTGCTCGTCTGCATCGTCGACGACTGGTTCCTGCGGCCGCGGCGTGCGCCGGCCGCCGGCGGCGAGCCGGCCGACGGCGCGGTCATGAAGGTCCTCTACGGCCTGCTGCCCCTGCTGATCCTCGCCGCGGTCTATCGCATGCTGACGGCCGAGCGCGCCGACTTCAGCCTGCTGCTGGTGGTCATCACCGCCGTCTCGGGGCTCGTCTGGGCCATCGACGCTGCGCTGCTGCGGCCGCGCCGCGAGGCCGCGCTGCGCGCCGCCGGAAGAGACCCCGCGGCCTTCGCCGATCCGGGCACGGTCGACTACGCGCGCAGTTTCTTCCCCGTGGCCGCGGTGCTGCTGGTGCTGCGCTCGTTCCTGTTCGAGCCGTACCGCATCCCCTCCGACTCGATGATGCCGACGCTGCTCGACGGCGACTTCATCGTCGTCAACAAGTACGCCTACGGCTTGCGCCTGCCGGTGACCAACCACAAGTTCTGGGCCGTGGGCGAGCCGCGGCGCGGCGACGTGGTCGTGTTCCGCTATCCGCCCGATCCAAAGGTGAACTACATCAAGCGCGTCGTCGGCCTGCCGGGCGACCTGGTGCAGGTGCGCGGCGACCGGCTGCTCATCGACGGCGAGCCGGTGCCGTTCCGCGAAATCGGGCGCTACAGCGACGGCTGCTACCTGAACATGCGCCTGGCGGTCGAGAAGCTCGGCGAGCACGAGCACCAGGTGCTGCACTGCCTGACCCCGGACGGCATCGTGGTGCCGCCGCTGCCGGGGTGCGATCGCGACATCCCGCAAGCCTACGTCTGCAACGAGGCGCTCGGCGACGGCCCGGCCGACGCCGGCGACGCCGTGATGAGGGTCCCCGAGGGGCGCTACCTCATGGTCGGCGACAACCGCGACAACAGCCAGGACGGGCGCTGGTGGGGCTTCGTGGATGAGAACCTGTTGGTCGGCAAGGCGACCCGGATCTGGTTCAATTGGGACCTGCAGAGATCCGGCGGTCCGGCCTGGAGCCGCATCGGGGACCGGATCCAGTGATCACAGGCCGGTGCCCGTGGGCCCGGCAGCGGAGGCAGTCATGCGTCATCGTCAACGGGGCATCACCTTCCTGGGCTGGGTCTTCCTGCTGCTCCCGGTCGCCATCGTCGGCTACGTCGCGATCCGCGCCGTACCGCTCTACCTGAACTACACCAAGGTCGTGCAGGCGTTCGAGCAGACCCAGAGCGAGTACGCCGCTTCGGAGTCGATCAACGGCCAGATGCTGAAATCGTCGCTCGAGAAGCGCTTCGACGTCGGCTACATCGACAACCCGAAGATGCAGGACGTCTCGATCCGCAAGACCGGCGAGGGCTGGGTCATGGAAGTCGAGTACGAGGACGTCGTGCCGCTCTTCTACAACATGTCACTGCTGCTCGAGTTCGAGAAGAGCGTGTCCGTGCCCTGATGAAACCCGGCTGGCCCCTCGGCTGGCTGCGCGAGCGGCTGGCGTACGAACCGCGCGACCCGGCGCTGTTCGAGGCGGCGCTGACCCATCGCAGTGCCTCCGGATGCAACAACGAGCGGCTGGAATTCCTCGGTGACGCCGTGCTCAATCTGCTCGCCGCCGACCAGCTCTTCCGCGCTCATCCGCTTGCCGACGAAGGCGACCTGAGCCGCCTGCGCGCGCGCGTGGTCAGTGCCGAACCGCTCGCCAGCATCGCACAGCAGCTTGCGCTCGGCGAAGCGCTGCAGCTCGGCTCCGGTGAGCTCAAGACCGGGGGCTTCCGCCGCCAGTCGATCCTCGCCGACGCGCTCGAGGCCGTGATCGGCGCGATCTACCTCGACCGCGGGCTCGAGGAGGCGCGTCGCGTCGTCGAGCCGCTGCTCGAACCGCTGCTCGCCGCAGCGCCCGAGCCCGAGGCCCTGAAGGACCCGAAGACCCGCCTGCAGGAGTGGCTGCAGGCGCGTGCGCTGCCGCTGCCGGCCTATGCGGTCGAGCAGGTCGCGGGCCTGCAGCACGAGCAGCGGTTCCGTGTGCGTTGCAGCGTCGCGGCTCTCGGTGCCACGAGCCGCGGCGAGGGCTCGAGCCGCCGGCGGGCGGAGCAGGAGGCGGCGCGTCTGCTGCTGGAAGATCTCGCGACCGGAGCGGCCGGCACGCCCGGCGCGGCATCCTCCGGGATGGCCGGGCCGTGAGCGCGTTCCGCGCCGGCTTCGCCGCGCTGGTGGGCCGCCCGAACGTCGGCAAGTCGACGCTGCTGAACGCGCTGGTCGGCGAAAAGCTCTCGATCGTGACACCGCGGCCGCAGACCACGCGCCACCGCATCATCGGTCTCGCCAACCTGCCCGAGGCGCAGATCGCGTTCGTCGACACGCCCGGGCTGCACGAGGGCGGGCGGCGCGCACTGAACCAGGCGCTGAACCGCACCGCAGCCAGCGCGCTGAACGACGCCGACCTCGTGCTGCTGGTCGTCGAGGCGCTGCGCTGGGAGCGCGAGGACGAGCTGGCACTGCGCCGTCTGACGGAGAGCGGCCGGCCGGCCATCGCCGTGGTCAACAAGGTCGACAGGGCGCGGCCCAGGGAGCGGCTGCTGCCCTACATCGCCGAGCTCGCGCAGCGCCATGCGTTCCGCGCCATCGTGCCGGTGTCGGCGACCGGGGGCGACAATCTCGATCGCCTCAAGCAGGCGATCGTCGCCGAGCTGCCCGAGTCGCCGCCGTTGTTCGGCCCCGACGACCGCACCGACCGCTCGCTGGCGTTCCGCGTCGCGGAGACGATCCGCGAGAAGCTCACGCTGGAGCTCAATCAGGAAGTGCCCTACGGCATCGCGGTCGATGTCGAATCGATCGGCGAGGAGGACGGCCAGGTGGTTGTTTCCGCGGTCGTCTGGGTCGACCGCGAGGGCCAGAAGCCGATCGTCATCGGCGCCGGCGGCGAACGCCTGAAGCGCGTCGGCTCGGCCGCGCGCCGCGAGCTCAACGCCCTGACCGGCCGGCGCTTCCACCTGACGCTCTGGGTCAAGGTGCGCGAAAACTGGGCCGACAACGCCCAGGCGCTGAAGTCCCTGGGACTCGAATGAACGCGCCGCCCGCCGTCCGCGCCCCGTCGGGGCGGGTGGGGGCATGAGCCGGTCCGCGCGGCGCGTGGAGCTCGCACCGGCCTATCTGCTGCACCACCGTCCCTGGCGCGACACCAGCCGCATCCTCGACGTGTTCAGCCGCGACCACGGCCGGCTGGCGCTGTTCGCACGTGGCGTGCGCGGGCCCAAGTCGAAGCTCGCGCCGTTGCTGCAGCCGTTCCAGCCGCTGCTGCTGTCGTGGAGCGGTCATGGCGACCCGGGGCAGCTGACCCGCGCCGAGCCCGGCCTCGAAGCCGGGCACGAAGCGCTGACGCCGCTGCCGCCCGCGGCCCTGATGAGCGGCTGGTATCTGAACGAGCTGCTGCTGAAGCTCACGACGCGGCTCGATCCGCAGCCCGGCCTCTACGCCGCCTATGAAGCGGCGCTCGCGGCGTTGCGCGCCGGCGCGCCGCTGTCGCCGACGCTGCGCCGCTTCGAGATGCAGCTGCTGGAGCAGCTCGGCTACGGCCTCGATGCGCAGCACGAGGCCCGTTCCGGCCGGCCGGTCGAACCCGGATCGTA
>JADLDF010000537.1 GCA_020846815.1 Gammaproteobacteria bacterium
GCACGGTCGCGCCCGGCGCGATCCGCACCAGGTCGCCTTCGGCGACCTCGGCGCGCCATTCGAGGCGGCCGCGGCGGATCAGGCGCAGCATCTCGGTGCCGACCTGCGCGATCTGCCCCGGCTGGACGCTGCGGCTGGAGATCACACCGGAATCGGGCGCGCGCAGCGTCGCGAAGCCGAGGCGCAGCCGCGCCGACTCGAGCTCGGCCTCGGCCGAGGCGAGCTGCGCCTCGCCCTTGATCAGCGCCGCGCGCAGGTCGTCGTGGTTGCTGGTGGAGATCAGCTTCTGCGCAAGCAGCGAGTCGCCGCGGGTCGCGGCCGCGCGCGCGACCTCGAGCCCCGCGCGCGCCTGCGCGAGACTCGCCTCGGCCTGGCGTGCCTGCACCTCGAGCGTGCGGCGATCGAGCAGCACCAGCGGCTGGCCCGCCTTGACCTCGGCACCGACCTCGACCAGCACCTGCGAGACGCGTACGCCCGAGAGTTCCACGCCGAGCGACATTTCCTGCCAGGCCTCGACCGAGCCGGAGGCGACGACTTCACGGTCGATGCTGCGACGCGCAGGCGTCGCGACCGTGACCGTCATCGAAGCCGTCGCGGCCGGCGACGGCGGCTCGCCGCTGCAGCCGCCGAGCAGCACGGGCAGGAGGAGCCAAGGCAGCGCGGCCTGGATGCAGCGCGCCGCGGACCGCGAACGGCCCGGGCCGAGGAACAGCGATGTCATGGAGCCTTCCCTGGTGCGCCGCGGCCGGGCCACGACGATGTAAACGACCGTTCCACTACCATACGCAGGCTGCGAGCCGGAGGCCAGACGCGGGCGCGCAACACTGGCATCGCGGCCGCAGCGTGGCGGCAGGCAGGTCGGGTATCGCCCTAGGTATTTTCCGTCGTGGCGCGGATCTCGAAACACTGGTGGATGCGTGGGTTGCGCGCGAAATCCGGCGGCAGGGTCGCACGGCTGACGTCGCGCACGCCGGCCGCGGCGGCGAGCGCCGGATCGATACGGAACCTCTGCGCATTGGTCGAGAACACCAGCAGGCCGCCGGGCGCGAGCAGCGCGAGCACGTCGCGCAGCAGCGCCGCGTGGTCGCGCTGCACGTCGAACACGCCCTCCATGCGCTTGCTGTTCGAGAACGTCGGCGGATCGCAGAACACCAGGTCGTAGCGCTCACCCTGCGCCGCGGCATCGCGCAGCCACTCGCGCGCGTCCACCTGCACGAAGCGGTGCGCCGGCCCGGCCAGGCCGTTCAGCGCCAGATTGCGCTGCGCCCAGTCGAGATAGGTGTGCGACAGGTCGACCGTGGTCGTGGTGCGCGCGCCGCCCGCGGCGGCGTAGACCGTGGCCGTGCCGGTGTAGCCGAACAGATTGAGGAAGCGACGCCCCGCAGCCGCCTCGCGCAGCCGGCGACGCGTGATGCGGTGGTCCAGGAACAGGCCGGTGTCGAGATAGTCGGTGAAGTTGACCAGGAAGTGCAGGCCCTGCTCCGTGACCACCTCGAAGCGCCGCTGCTCGTCGAGCTTCGCGTACTGCGCACCACGGACGTTGCGCTTGCGCGTGCGCAGGAGGATGCGCTCGACCGGCACACCGGTCGCCGCCGCCAGCGCCGCGAGCGCCTCGCTGCGCCGCCGGCGCACGGCCTCTTCGGGGATCTCGCGCGGCGCCTGGTACTCCTGCACGTAGAGCCAGCGCGCATCGGGCGCATCGCCGACGTAGACGTCGATCGCGAAGGCGTACTCCGGCATGTCGGCGTCGTAGAGCCGGTAGCAGCCGGGGGCTTCACGGCGGATCCAGGCATCGAGCGCTTTCTGGTTCTTGGCCAGCCGGTTGGCGAACATGCGCGCGCCGGGCGCATCGGCGAGCGTCGGGTCGATCGCCGATTCGCGCCGCGGCCGCAGGTCGCGCTCGGCCGCGGCACCGACCTCGATGCGCAGCAGCCGGCCCTCGATCGCGCCATTCCAGACGGTGTGCACACGGTTCGCGCGCAGCCCGAGCTCGAGGCCGAGCTCGGGCGAGCCGGTGAGCACGGCCGCGTTCCAGCCCTGGAAGCGCTCGCGCAGCACGCGGCCGAGTTCGGCATGCACGGCCCGCGCCTGCTCGAGGTCGCCGAGGCGCACGCCATAGGGCGGGTTGCAGCACAGCAACCCGAACGGCGGCGACGACGGCGTACCACCCGACGGCGACGGCACACCGTGCGGCGGCGAAGCCGGGCACGCAGCCGGCGGCGCGGCCGTCGCGAGCTCCCCGACCTCGAACCGGCACCAGTCACCGACCTCTGCGCGCCGCGCGTTCTCCTGCGCGATGCGCAGCACACGCGGATCGCGGTCGCGGCCGACGATGGGGCCGCATCGCGCGCGCGCCGCGAGCCCGGCCGTCGCACGCGCATGGGCCGCGGCCAGCACCTCCTCCCAGGCCGCGGCGTCGTGGCCGCGCCAGCGCAGGAAGCCGAAGTAGTGACGCCCGAGATTCGCGGCGACGTCGGCGGCGATGCGCGCCGCCTCGATGACCAGCGTACCTGCGCCGCACATCGGGTCGAGGAATGCCGCGCCGCCCCGCGCCAGCGCCGGCCAGCCGGCGCGCAGCAACAGGCCTGCGGCGACGTTCTCGCGCAGCGGCGCCTCGCCGGCCTCGCTGCGCCAGCCACGGCGATGCAGGCCTTCGCCCGCGAGGTCGATCGACACCGTGACCCATGAGCCGACGGCATGCGCGTGCACCCGCACCGCCGGCTCCTGCAGCGCGACGTCGGGCCGCAGGCCGGTGGCGTCGCGCAGCGCGTCGCAGATCGCGTCCTTCAGACGAAGCGTGCCGAAATGGGTGTTGGCGATCGCCGGATGGCGCCCGCTCCACTCGCAGGCGAGCGTGCCGCGCGGATCGACGTGCGCCGTCCAGTCGATCGCGCGCAGTGCGGCGTAGATCGCCGCGTCCGACTGCGCCTCGAAGCGCGCCAGCTCGAAGTAGACGCGGCTCGCGACCCGCGACTCGAGGCAGGCGCGGTACGCCGCCTGCAGCGAGCCGGTGAAGCTGACGGCATTGCCACGCTCGCGCAGGTCGAGCGCGCCGAAGTCCGCGAGCTCGTCGCGCAGCAGGTCGGCGAAGCCGCGCGGGACGCTGGCGAGAAACTGATGCCGCGCGCTCAAGAGTCCGGGCCGCCGCTGGCCGGGCCGCGGGCGCGCGCTGTGGCCGGCGATGCCAGCAACCGTGTGCCGCGTCGCCCGGGCTTCAGCCAGCGCGTGAGGATGCGATAGGCATCGGCATCGAAGCTGCCGGGACGCAGCCCGGGCGGCAGCTCACCGTCGTCGCTGATCGAGCCGAGGTACTGCCACTGGTCGATGACGTGCACCTGCCGCAGGCCCAGCGCGCTGGTCTCGTCGATGCCGATCGGGCCGCGCCAGGGCCAGGACTTGAGCCGCTGCGTCGCCAGCGCGAGCTTGAGGCGCGCGCCGTGACGCGCCAGCGACTCCTTGCCGACGCAGGCGCCGGCGCAGCGCCCGACCTGGTGGCCGAAGCAGGAGCCCGCACTGCCCGGCTCGAGGCCGAGCACCCGCAGGCAGAGCTTCGCCTCGCGCGCGATCCCGATGAGCGCAGTGCGGGCCTGCTTTTCGCTGCGGTACAGGCCGAAGGCGTCGCCGCCCTTGCCGGGCGCATGCTCGCCGAGCGCGACCAGACGCGGCGCGCCGCCGTCGTCGCCGACGACCCAGGTCCAGCTCTCGCCGCCGCGCAGCCGGCGGTTGTAGACGGGCTTGAGCTCGCGGACCAGACGCGCCTCGAGCAGCAGCGCGCCGAGCTCACCGGCGGTCTCGGTCCACTCGATGCGCCGCACCTGCGCC
>JADLDF010000538.1 GCA_020846815.1 Gammaproteobacteria bacterium
CCTCGACGTATTTCAGGAAGTTGGCGACGGTGCGCGGAGCCTCCTTCTCGAAGAGTTCGACCGAGAAGTCACCGAGCGAGGTTTCGAAGCGCAGCATGGGAACGTTTCCTGGAGCCGGGGCGCGGGCACGGGTGTGGAAGGGATCAGCGCGGCCACTGCCCCTCGGTGACGCGCGGCGACCCCGCAAGGTCGGCGTGCGAGCGTACGTGACGGAAGCCTCGGGCGACAAGCCGTTCGGTCACCGCCACGGCCTGGCCCGCACCATGCTCGAGCAGCAGCCAGCCATCGGGCTCGAGGTGCCGCGGCGCCGCGTCGACGAGTGCCGCGAGCGCGGCGAGCGCGTCGGCTCCGGGGGTGAGCGCCTCGTGCGGCTCCACCCGCAGCGAGTCGGCCTGCAGCGCCGGGTCGTCGGCGGCGACGTATGGCGGGTTCGAGACCACGAGATCGAAGCGCCGACCGGCGAGCGGCGCAAACCAGTCGCCCTGCAGGAACTCCACCCGGTGCAGCCCGTGTGCGCGGGCATTGCGCTGCGCGACGTCGAGCGCGGCCTCCGAGCGGTCGGTGGCAATGATCCTCCAGCCCGGCCGTTCGCTCGCCAGCGCGAGTGCGATCGCGCCGGAGCCGGTGCCGAGATCGGCGAGCGTCGGCGGCGGCTGTGCATCGGCGCGCACCGGTGCCAGGGCGAGCGCGCGCTCGACCAGCAGCTCGGTCTCGGGGCGCGGTACCAGCACCGCCGGGGTCACGGCCAGGCGCAGCGTCCAGAAGTCGCGGTAGCCGACGATGTAGGCGAGCGGCTCGCCGGCGGCGCGCCGCTCCGTCCAGCGCTCGAGGATCGCCTCGAGCGGCACCTCGAGCGGCAGGTCGCCACGGGTGACCAGCCCGGCGCGGCCCACGCCCAGGCAGGCGGCGGCCAGCGCCTCGGCCTCGCGCCGCGGCTCGACGTCGCCACCGAGCGCTGCCAGTGCCCGCGCCGTAGCCGCGATCGCTTCGTCCAGTGTCCTGCGTCCCGTCATGTCCGTTCCGTGCCGCCGCGCGCGCCGTGCCGCGCCGTCCGGCGGGCGGGGCGCACAGTCTGCCAGCACGGCGGGTCTGCTACATTGACTCTGCATCCCGAGGTGAGCATGTCCGCGACGATCCTGCCGTTCGAGCGTCCCCTGTCCATCGGCGAGGTCCTCGACGCCGGCATCACGCTTTTCAAGGTATCGCTGCTGCGCTGCCTGCCGCTGTCGCTGCTCGCCGTGATCGTCGGCCAACTGCCCTCCGTGGTGGCCATGGCGCAGCGCCGCACGCCTTCGCTCGCCGCCATGGGCGCGCTCGACTGGCTGCTGGTGGCCGGCGCCGGCTTTGCCAACGTGCTGCTCTGGGGAGCGATCCTGCTGCGCCAGCAGGCGATCGCGCAGGGCCGCCGTTCGACGCTGGCCGCCGATCTCGGCCGGCCGCTCGCGCGCCTGCTGCCGTCGCTGGTCATGGTCGTGGCGAGCGTGGTGCTGATCGGGGCGGGGATCCTGGCACTGTTGCTGCCCGGCCTGTATCTCATGGTGGCGCTGGTCTTCGCCTATCCCGCGCTGCTGCTCGACGGCGAGTCCGTGGCCGGTGCGATGCGCGCGAGCCTGCGGCTGGTGCGCGGCAACTGGTGGCGCACCTCGGCGATCCTCACGGTCGCGCTGTTCGCGATCCTGGTGTTCTACGCGATCGGTACGATCGCGGGCCTGGTCATCGTCCAGCTGAGCGGCGGCGGCGACGTCGGCAGCGTGTTCCTCGCGACCACGATCATCGGCGCGCTGGTCGGGGCGCTGTTCATGCCGTTCATGTGTGCGCTGTCGCTCGCGCAGTACGCCGACCTGAAGCTGCGCCGTGCCGGCGAGGATCTCGCGCGGCGCATCGAGGCGCTGCCCGGGACCTGAGGTGCGCGTCCGCGCCGCGATCGTCGCGACCATCGCGCTGAGCTGCGTGCTCACCTGCGGGTCGGCCGTCGCCGCCGCCGCGCAGCAGCCGGAGCTGCGCGCAGCGATCGCCGCGATCGACGCCTGTCTGCCACGCCTCGATGCCGAACTCGACGTCGGCTTCGAGCGCGTCGCAGCGCGCTGTCCGGGGCTGGCCGCGGCGCTCGAGGCAGGCGGTGTGGCCGCCCTGCTGCCCGCCGACTGGCGCCGCCCGCGCGGCGAGCTGTCGGCCGGCGGCCTGCGCGCGCTGCGTGGCGTGCTGCTCGCCCCGCCGGCACAGGCCCTGCGCCGTGCGCCCCTCGACGTCGCCGTGCTCGAGGGCCTGGTCGCGACGTCGCGCGGCGCCACGGCGGCGCCGGGCCCCTGGCAGCGCTTCCTGCGCTGGCTGCGCGCCCGGGCCGAGGATGCCGCGCCCGGCGCGGACGAGCGTTCCGGCTGGGCGCGCTGGTTGCAGGAGCGCTCGGTTTCCGAGCGCACCTGGGCCCTGCTCGGTTACCTCGCGCTTGCCGGGCTGGCCGCGTTCCTCGGCTGGGTGGCTCGTGCCGAGTTGCGGGCGGTCGGATGGCCCGGCGGACGACGTGCGGCAGTTTCGGGTGCGGCCGTGCCTGCCGACGGGGACGAGCGTATCGGGGCGGCGGGCCTCGAACAGCTGCCCATGGCCGAAAGGCCTGCCTGGCTGCTGCGCCGCCTCGCGCGCCGCCTGCAGGCACTAGGCTGTTTGCCGGTGGCGCCAGCCCTGACCGCGCGCGAGCTCGCACGTCGCGCGCGTCTCGATCTCGAGGCGGACCGCGAGTCGCTGTGCGACGTCGCGCTGGCCGCGGAACGCGTGCGCTATGCCGCGGTGCCGCCGCAGGAGGCCGAGCTCGAAGTGGCGGTAGGTGCGGCGCTGGCACTGCTGCAGCGCCTCGAGTCCGCGCCCGTGCGCGACGCGGGGGCCGGGCCGTGAGCGAGCGCGGCACGACCGCGATCCTCGCGCTCGGTGCGCTGCTGCTGTTCTTCGTGCTGATGTTCGGCGGACGCACCGGCGGCAGGGCCGGCGAGCCGCCGCGGCCCACCAGCGCCGAGTCTTCGGGCAATGGCTACTCGATCGCCCGCCGCTGGCTCGAATCCCAGGGCGTGCGGGTCGTGTCGCTGCGCGAGCCGTTCGGCGAACTGGCGCGCCTCGCGCCGAGCGGCCCGGGTCGTGAGAGCCTGCTGGTGCTGACGCTGCCCGGCACCGGACCGATCCAGACGCGCGAGCTGCAGCCGCTCGACCGCTGGCTGCGCGAGGGCAATACCCTGCTGGTGATCGCGGCGCTGTCGGACGCGCCCGACTGGGCGCGCGGCGCAGCGGGTGCCGATGCCTTCGACCTCAAGGCCGTGACCAGCCTCGATTTCGAGACGGCCGATCCGGTCGCGGACGAAATCGGGACCGTGCTGCTCGCCGCGCCGCGGCGCGAGGCCGCGGACGTGGTTCCCGGGGCGCCGCTGCCTGCGGGCGTGACGACGCTCGCAGCCGAGTCGGATCACCGGCGCAGCAGTGGTTCCGTGCGCCTGCCGTACGGCGGCATCGTGCTCGAGCTCGCGCGCGACCGGCAGTCCGGCGAGGGCGTGTTGTGGAGCCGGCCTTTCGGCCGCGGCCGCATCGTCGTGTCCGCGTACGGCACGCTGCTGACGAATCGCGCGATCGGGCTCGCCGACAACGGCCGGCTGCTCGCAGGCCTGGTCGCACAGGCGGTCGGTGCCGACGGCGTGCTGCTGTTCGACGACGGCCACCAGGGCCTCTCGCCGGGCTACGATCCGCAGCAGCTGTTCGGCGACCGCCGGCTCTACGTGACCTTCGGCATGCTGATCGCACTCTGGCTGCTGTGGGTGCTGGGCACGACGCGGCTGCGCACGCCGCGCTCCGCCGAGCCGGCGCCGCGGCCGGGCGAGCTGCTGCAGGCGGCCGGCGGCTTCTTCGCGCGCGTGCTGCCGACGTCTGCCGCTGCGCGGCGCCTGTTCGCGCACTTCTTCGCGCGGCTGCCCGTGGTCCGCAGCCTGCATCCGGACGGATCGCAGGCGCCGCCCTGGGACTGGCTGCAGCGTCATCCCGGCATCGATCCTGCCGACGTCCACCAGCTGCGCGCCTGGCACGCGGCCGCCTGGCGCGGGCAGCCGGTGCCTCTCGGAAAGCTGCACAATCGGCTGCGCAGCATGGAGAGGAAACTGGCATGAGCGTGATCGGGGATCTCGAGGCGGCGCTGCGCCGCGAGCTGGGCAAGGTCGTGGTCGGCGGCGAGACGACCGTGCGGGCGCTGACGCTGGCGCTGGTCGCGCGCGGCCACGTGCTGCTGCAGGGCGCGCCCGGGCTCGGCAAGACGCTGCTCGCCAAGACCTTCGCCGCGGCGATCGGCGGCGACTTCCAGCGCATCCAGGGTACGGCCGATCTCATGCCCGCGGACATCATCGGCGTGCACGTCTACGACGAGTCGACGCGCCGCTTCACGTTCCGTCCCGGCCCGCTGTTCGCGCAGGTGGTGCTGGTCGACGAGATCAATCGTGCCGGCCCCAAGACGCAGTCGGCGCTGCTCGAGGCCATGGAGGAGCGGCAGGTCAGTGCGGAGCGCGAGCTGTTCCGTCTGCCCGACGAGTTCCTCGTGGTCGCGACGCAGAACCCGCGCGAGTTCGAAGGCACCTACCCGCTGCCGGAGTCGCAGCTCGACCGCTTCATGCTGCGCGTGGACGTCGACTATCCGCCACGCGAGGTCGAGGCCGAGGTGCTGCGGCGCTACGGCGCGCGCTTCGAGGGCGTGGGCCCGCCGCTCGCGCCGGTCGCGCCGCTCGACCGCAGCCTGCTGCAAGCGGCGCGCACGGCCGCCGCGGCGCTGCACGTCTCGGAGGCCCTGAGCTGCTACGTGCTCGACCTCGCCGCGGCCTCGCGCGAGGACCCACGGGTGTCGCTCGGCCTCTCGACCCGCGGCGTGCTGGCGCTGCTGCGCGCCGCGCGCGTCGTGGCCGGGCTGCGCGGCGCCGATTTCGTCGCGCCGGACGACGTCAAGGAGGTCGCTCCCTGGACGATCCCGCACCGGCTCATGCTGACGCCCGAAGCGGCGCTCGAGGGCGCGACCGATCTCGAGGTCGTGCGCGGCCTGCTCGAGCGCACGCCCGTGCCGCGCTGAGAGGCGCGGGCAGGCGGCTGCGGTGAATCTCGCACCTCGCGCCCTGCTGCTCGCGCTGCTCGCCGCGGCGCTGGCGATCGCCGGCATGTGGAGCGGCGAGCCGCTGCTGCGCGACACCTGGCCGTTGCCGCTCGCGTTACTGGTCATCGGGCTCGCCTGGGAAGCGCTGCTGCGCCGTCGCGATCCGCCGCGCGTCACGCTCGAGCTGCCGGGTCGGCTCTATCTCGGACGGGCGCAGCACGCGCGGCTGCGCTTCGCGCACGACGGCGCGCGGCCGCTGTCGCTCGAGTACGCACCGGCCACGCCGGCGGCGCTGCGTCCGCTCGGCGAGCCGCGCCGCCTCGAGTTGCCGCCGGGCACCACTGTCGAGGACGCGCTCGAGCTGCTGCCGCGGCGACTCGGCGAGCACGACTGGCCGCCGCTGCCGGCGCGGCGGCTCGGCCGCTTCGGTCTGGCGTGGTGGTCGCTGTCGCTGCCGACCGGGGTACGCTGCCGCGTCGCGCCCGACACCTGGCGCGTGGCGACGCGCCGCGTCGCCGGCACGACGCGCGGCCTGCGCGCGCGCCGCGTCGCCGGTGCAGGCTCCGAGCTGCGCCAGCTGCGCGCCTACGCGCCCGGCGACCCGCTGTCGCGGATCGACTGGAAGACGACCGCGCGCGCAGGCTCGCTGGTCACGCGCGAGTTCTCGGAAGACCAGCATCTCGACGTGCTGATCGCGCTCGATGCCGGGCGGCTGTCGCGCATCGGCGCCGGCGAGCTCGACCGTCTCGGCCTGTTCGCCAACGTCGCTGCGCGCTTCGCCGAGGCGGCGGTGCTGCGCGACGACCGGATCGGGCTGCTCGCCTGGTCGGACGTGCCCATGGCCGCCTGTGCGCCCGATCGCGGTGCACGGGCGGTGCTGCAGCTGCGCGAGCGTCTGGCGTCGCTCGCCACGCGCGGTGCCGAATCGGATCCGGTCGCCGCCGCGGTCGCGGCGCGCCGGCTGCTGCGCCACCGTGGCCTGGTCGTGCTGCTGACCGACCTCGAGGATGCCGCGCTGCATCCGCTGCTGGCGCGCGCGGTCCGCCTGCTGTCGCCGCCGCACCTCGCGCTGGTCGCCGGCATCCAGAGTCCCGAGACGGCGGTACTGGCGCGGCGCGAGGCGCACGAGGCACGCGACGCCTGGGTGGCGCTCGCGGCGCAGGAGCAGGAGGCACGGGTGCAGCGCCAGGCGGCGCTGCTGCGGCGCCTCGGCGCACCGGTGGTGCTCGCCCCGGAAGCGACGATCGAGTCGGCTGTGCTCGACGCCTACGAGTCGCTGCGGCGCCGCCGCCGCATCTAGAGCCTTTGGCCGGAGGCCCGGCGGCGCGAGCCGCCGAACAGCCAGCCACGCAGCAGTGCGATCATCAGCGCGAAGTAGCCGAAGCCGACCACGAGCCGCGTCGACAGCGGCATCTGCGGATCCGGCGAGACGTACCCTTCTATCAGGCCGCAGCCGATCAGCAGTACCGTGACGGCGGCGAGCAGCCGGATGCTGCGGCGCGCCGCGGCGACGAACGACGCGGCGCGCGAGTCGAGCGCCGGCCGCGCCAGTGCATCCCCGACCGCGGCGCCGGCCGCGCCGGAGAGGCAGATGCAGGACAGCTCCACGACGCCGTGTGCGACCACGAATTCGAACAGCCGCCCGTCGAGCCCATGCTGCGCCGTGAATGCGAACACGCCGCCGAGCATCAGCCCGTTGAGGCCGATGATGTACAGCGTGCCGAGGCCGAACAGGAAGCCGAGCACCCAGGCGAACAGGCTGACGACGACGTTGTTCGTGAGGATCTGCACCGCGAGCACCGACGAAGGCAGCACGTTCAGCAGACTGTCGGTCCAGAGCTCACCGCGTTCCACGGTCGCGATCATCTCCGCGGAGGCGAACAGCGGCACGAGCTGCGGGTAGGCGTGGACCAGCCAGGCACCGGCGAGCGTCGAGGCGACGAACAGCAGCGTCACCCAGGCGATGTAGGGCCGCAGCCAGCGCACGGTCTCGGGCAGCTCGTCGCGCAGCAGCCGGCGCAGCGCCTCCAGGGGCTGCAGCGCCGGGCGGTGGATCTCGGCGTGCAGGCGCGCGTAGCTGTCCTCGAGGAAATCCCGCGCGCGGCTGCGCGGCGCGAGACGTCGCGCCAGCGCGAGGTCGCGGGCGATGGCGCCGTAGGCCTCGAGCGCGCGCGCCGCCTCGTCGACGTCGGCGGCGCGGCCGCGCTGCAGCCGGCCGGCGAGTTCGCGCGCCGCCTGCCATTGCGGCGCGCGCGCCAGCAGGGCGGTGAGCCGTGCCGCATCGGAGCTCGCCGCACTTGCCCCGGCCGCTTGACGTCCGCCCGGCGTCGTCGCCGGCTCGAGGCTCATCGCAGCTGCTCCGCCGCCGCAGCGCGTGCCTCGAGCCGTCTGCGCAGGGCCGTCTCGTCGGCGCGCCCGATCTCGTCGGCGGGCTCGCCGAGACGCTGCAGCAGGTCGCGCGCGAGCGCGACGCGGGATGCGGCCGCGAGCTCGTCCCAGCGCGCCGTGAGCTCCTCGATCAGTTCCGCGCGCGCCATCGCCGCTGCCGCGCCGGTCCGTGCCGCCGGCATTGCGACGCCGGCCCGTGGCGGCGCGGCCGCCGTACCGAGTGCCGGTGCCGGCGCCGACATCGGCACGCCCGCGTCCGCGAGCGCGCGCAGCGGCAACGCGCGCTCGCGCTCGTAGACTAGCAGCGTGCCGGCCGCGAGGTCGCCGAGCCGCACGTGCTGGCGCGTCACCAGCGTCGCGACCAGGCCGACGCAGTACATCGCCGGAAAGCTGTCGACCAGACGGAACACGTTGCGGACCAGCAGCGCACCGATGCCGGGCGTGCCGCCGTCGCGGGTCACGATCCGCAGTCCGGCGAAGCGTTTGCCCGGCGTGCGTCCGCGCAACGCGATCTCGAGCACCGGGTGGTAGAGGAAGTAGAGGCCCGCTGTCGGCGTCATCACGCCGAGGAACCACCCGGGACCGGGATCGAAAGGCACGCTGAGCGTCGGTGCGCCACGCGTGATCCAGGAGTGCAGCAGCGCGCCCGCGCCGTACCAGGCGATCGCGAGCGCGACGCGGATGTGCCAATCGATCACGAATGCGTAGGCCCGCCCGCCGGCGCCGGCCACCGGCAGCGCGACCTCGACGCCGGTCGCGCTGTCGATCGCGAGCTGCGGACCTGCGCTCATGCCTCCTCGGCGAGCATCTCGGCCTGATGCTCCTGCAGCAGCGGCTCGATGACCTCGTCGAGGTCGCCGTCCATCACGGCGTCGAGACGGTACAGGGTCAGCTCGATGCGGTGGTCGGTGACCCGGCCCTGCGGGAAGTTGTAGGTGCGGATCCGCTCCGAACGGTCGCCGCTGCCGACCTGCAGCCGACGCGAGCGCGCCTGCGCCGCGTCGCGCTTCGCCTGCTCCGCGGCCAGCAGCTTCGCTTTCAGCAGCCCCATCGCGCGCGAGCGGTTCTTGTGCTGGGAGCGTTCGTCCTGGCACTCCACCACGATGCCGGAGGGCAGGTGGGTGATGCGCACGGCCGAGTCGGTCTTGTTGACGTGCTGGCCGCCGGCGCCGGAGGCGCGGAAGGTGTCGATGCGCAGCTCGGCCGGATTCAGCTCCACGTCCTCGAGCTCGTCGAGCTCCGGCAGGATCGCGACCGTGC
>JADLDF010000539.1 GCA_020846815.1 Gammaproteobacteria bacterium
CCACCGGCATCGTGGCCGCGGTCGCCGGCTTCCTCGCCACGCACAACTGCCTCATCACCGAGGCGCAGCATTTCGACGACCCGGTCGCCAACGTGTCGTTCATGCGCGCGGTGTTCCACGACAACGGTCGCGGCATTCCGCCGCTCGAGGAGCTGGACCGCGCATTCGCGGCCCAGCCCGGGGCGCGCTTCGGCATGACCTGGAAGTTCCACGAAGTGCGCCGTCGCTGCCGCACGGTGCTCGCGGTGTCGAGGCAGGGGCACTGCCTCAACAGCATCCTGCACCGCTGGAGCACCGGCACGCTGCCGATCGAGGTCGTGGCGGTGGTCTCGAACCACCAGGACCTGCGCAGCCTCGCCGAGTGGCATGGCGTGCCGTTCCACTACTTCCCGATCAGCGACGGCCGCAAGATCGAGCAGGAGCATCGCATCCTCGAGCTGGTCGAGCGCGTCGATGCCGAGCTGCTGGTGCTGGCGCGCTACATGCAGGTGCTGACGCCCGAGGCCTGCGCGCGGCTCGAGGGCCGGGCGATCAACATCCACCACTCGTTCCTGCCTGGGTTCAAGGGCGCGCGCGCCTACCATCAGGCGCATGCGCGCGGCGTCAAGCTGATCGGCGCGACCGCCCACTACGTCACGACCGACCTCGACGAGGGCCCGATCATCGAGCAGGAGGTCGAACGCGTCGACCACACGCTCTCGCCGGAGGAGCTGTCGGTGGTCGGCAGCGAGCTCGAGAGCCTGGTGCTGAACCGCGCGATCAAGTGGCACGCCGAGCGCCGCGTGTTCCGCAACGGCGCCAAGACCGTCGTGCTGCGCTGAGCGGCCCGCGGCACACACCGTCATGCCGACGTTGCAGCCACGCGGAGGAACGATGCGCGCGATGGTGTGCGGCGCGCCCGGTGCGCCGCTGCGTCTCGAGCACCGTCCGCTGCCAAGGCCCGGCGAGGGGCAGCTGCTGATCCGGGTCTCGGCCTGCGGTGTCTGCCGCACGGACCTGCACGTCGTCGATGGCGAGCTGCCGCGCGCCCGCCCGGGGGTCGTGCCCGGGCACGAGGTCGTCGGCGAGGTCGTGGCGCAGGGCGGTGGCCTGGCGCGCGAGCGCTGGCCGCTCGGCAGTCGCGTCGGCGTGCCCTGGCTCGCCGGCACCTGCGGGCGCTGCCGCTACTGCCGCGAGGGCCGGGAGAATCTCTGCGAGCGGGCGTGCTTCACGGGCTGCGATCTCGACGGCGGCTATGCGGACTACCTGCTCGCCGACGCCGCCTATTGCCTGCCGGTGCCGGCGTCCTACTCCGATGCGGCCGCCGCGCCGCTGCTGTGCGCGGGCCTGATCGGCCATCGATCACTGCGCCTCGCCGGTGATCCGCGCCGTCTCGGGCTCTACGGCTTCGGTGCCGCCGCGCACATCGTCGCGCAGGTCGCCGTGGCCGAGGGTCGCGAGGTCTATGCCTTCACGCGCCCGGACGACCTCGCCGCACAGCAGCTGGCACGCTCGCTCGGCGCCTGCTGGGCGGGCAGCTCCGAGCTCGCGCCCCCCGAGGAGCTCGACGCCGCGATCGTGTTCGCGCCGGTCGGGCCGCTGGTGCCGCTCGCGCTGACGCGCCTCGCCCGCGGCGGCACGGTGGTCTGTGCCGGCATCCACATGTCCGACATCCCGGCGTTCCCGTACCGTGACCTGTGGAACGAGCGGGTGATCCGCTCGGTCGCGAACCTGACGCGTCGCGACGGCGAGGCCTTCATGGCGTTGGCCGCGCGCACGCCGATCCGCACCGAGGTGCACGAGTTCCCGCTCGAGCAGGCCGACGACGCGCTCGCGCGCCTGCGGCGCGGTGCGTTCGCGGGTGCCGCGGTGCTGCGGCCCTGATGGGCCGCCACGGCGCAACCTCCGCGCGAGAGCGACGCCGGACACCAGCTCCCAGATGTCAAACCGCCGCGACCGCGCGCGGCTTTCGCGCTACATTCGCGCCATGCTGATTCCGCGGCGCGATCTCGATTTCCAGCTCTTCGATGTCCTCGGCCTCGACGAGGTGCTGCGCCGGTCGCGTTTCGCGGACTACGATCGTCCGACCGTCGATGCCGTGCTCGACGCGGCCTACGCGCTGGCCGCCTCGCGCTTCGCGCCCTATGCAGCGCTGACCGACGCCGCGGAACCCTATCTGGAAGACGGCCGCGTGCGGCTCCCCGAACAGACCCGCGCGGCGCTCGACGCCTATGCGGCCGATGGTTTCCTCGCCGCGTCGTTTCCCAAACCGCTCGGTGGGCTCGGCCTTCCGTTCCTCGTGTCGCAGGCCTGCGGCGTGGTCTTCGCCTGCGGCAACGTCGCCGTCTATTCGTACGCGCTGCTGACCCAGGGCGCGGCGAATCTGATCGCACACTTCGGCACCGACGCGCAGCGAGCACGCTATCTCGGCGCGATGCTCGAGGGGCGCGCCTTCGGCACGATGTGCCTGTCCGAGCCGCAGGCCGGCTCGTCGCTCGCCGACATCCGCACCAGCGCGGTTCCGGCGGGCGACGGCCGCTACCGCATCAGCGGTCAGAAGATGTGGATCTCGGGCGGCGAGCACGAGCTGTCGGAGAACATCATCCACCTGGTGCTGGCGCGGCTTCCCGGCGCGCCGGCCGGCGTCAAGGGCATCTCGCTGTTCATCGTGCCGCGCTACCGCTCGGACGGCGATGGTGAGGACGGGGGCGAAGGCCGAGGCCAGTCCAATGGTGTGAGCCTCGTCGGGCTGAACCACAAGATGGGCTGGCGCGGCCACGTCAATACGGCACTGTCTTTCGGCGATTCCGGCGAGTGCCTGGGCGAGCTCGTCGGCCGCGCGCATCACGGCCTCGGTTACATGTTCCACATGATGAACGAGGCGCGGGTCGGAGTCGGACTGTGTGCGGTGGGCCTGGGTTACGCAGGCTATCTGCATGCACTCGAGTACGCGCGCAACCGACCCCAGGGACGCGTGCCGTCGCTGAAGGACCCGACCTTGCCGCAGGTACCGATCCTGCAGCACGCCGACGTGCGGCGCATGCTGCTCGCGCAGAAGGCCTGGGTCGAAGGCGCTCTGGCACTCGCACTGTACTGCGCCCGGCTGGTCGACGATCTCGCGACCGGGGAGTCCGAGGCCGAGCGCCAGGCATGCACGCTGCTGCTGGAGCTGCTGACGCCGATCGCCAAGTCGTGGCCGTCCGAATACTGCCTCGAGGCGAACAAGCTCGCGATCCAGGTCGCCGGCGGCGCAGGCTATACGCGCGACCTGCCGTTGGAGCGGCTGTACCGCGACAACCGCCTCAACCACATCCACGAGGGCACGCTCGGCATCCACGGTCTCGACCTGCTCGGACGCAAGGTCGTGCAGCAGGATGGCGCGGCGCTGCGCAGCTTCGTCGGCCGCGTGCAGGCGACGATCGGCCAGGCGCTCGGCGAGCCGGCGCTGCATGCCGAGTGTCGCGGGCTCGCGGCGGCAGTCCGCAGTCTCGCCGCGGTCACGCGGCGGCTGGTGGCCGCCAGCGCCGAGGGGCAGGCCGAGCTCGCGCTCGCGAACGCGACGCTCTACCTCGACGCCTTCGGCACGATCGCCGTCGCCTGGCGCTGGCTCGCGCAGGCACTGGTCGCGCAGCGCGCGCTGCAGGATCCCCGGCCCACCGACGCGGCGCAGCGGGCCTTCCTCGAAGGCAAGCTCCATGCCTGCCGCTGGTTCCATCGCCATGCACTGCCCGAGGCGAAGCTGCGGCTGGCGACGCTCGAGCGTCTCGACGACGCGCTGCTGCGCATCCGCGACGAGCACTTCTGAATCCGCCGCGTGCATCGGGCGCGCTGCAGATTCCGGGTCGACGGCCGCGGGGTTCATGGCCCAGCGGCGCCGCATCCGTATTCAGCGGGTCTGCAGCTCCTGCAGCAGATCTTTCGCCGCGTACACCTTGTCGAGCGCCTCGCGCATGATCGCCGGATGCACGGCGATCGCGCGGTTCCTGGTTTCGTCGAAGCCGTAGTCGCCGGCGATGGAGTGGATGTTGCCGTCGAAGATCAGGCCGACGACGTCGCCGCGCGCATTGACCAGCGGGCTGCCCGAGTTGCCGCCGATGATGTCGTTGTCGGTGGCGAGGTTGAACGGCGTCTGCAGGTCGAGCCGGTCCCGCGCCGCGAGCCAGCTCGCCGGGATGCGGAATGGATCCACTCCGGTCGCACGCTGGAAAGCGCGCTCGAGGCGGGTGAAGGGCTCGACCGGCGCGCCGTTCTCGTTCCAGCCGCGCACCGTGCCGTAGTTCAGGCGCAGCGTGAACGTGGCATCCGGATAGACGCCGGTGCCGTAGACCGCGAAGCGCACGCGGGCGATCTTCTCGGTGGCCACGCGCGTCGGCGCCTCGACCTCGTCCTCGACGCGCTTGCGCACGGCGCGCGCATCCGCATCGACGTCGCGGGCGAGCCGGATCATGGGATCGTCGCTGGCGTCGATCGCGGCCTTGCCGCCTTTCCAGAGTGCGAGCCGTACGGCCGGATCGCCGAGCTTCGAACCGCCCACCAGGCGCGCCGCGAGCGAGGCCGGTGACTCGGTGGCTAGCACGCGCCGCACGACCGGATGGTCGGGGCCGAGCCATTCGCGCATGCGCTCGAGCCCGAAGGACAGCGTCAGCTCCTCGAGCTCGGGATATACCGGTGCCGGCGCCGCGAGCTGCTGCTCGAGCCGCGGCAGCCCCGTCTCGGTGAATTCGCGCAGCCGCTCGCCGTCGGGCTGCAGCCGCTCGTCGGCGGCGCGCACCAGCGCCCGCGCGTAGCGGAACAGGCGGCTGTTGAAGCCGGCGCCGCCTTCGAGGAAGGTCGAGGGCTGTTCGAGCGCGCGCGCCGTCGCGGTCGACTTCTCGAGGTCTGCCCAGGGATCGCCGAGGCCGGCGAGCGCGGGCAGGGCCGCGACGCGCCGTCGCAGCTCCGCTTCCTCGAGCCGCTTGCGCGCGAGCAGCGCGTCGTCGAGCAGCGCATCGAGCAGCTTGCGGCGCACCTTCAGGCCGTTCTCGAGGCCGTTCAGGGGCTCCTGCGTGATGCGGCGCTCGGTCGCGCCGCGCTGCGCGAACTGGATGTAGCGGCCGCGCAGCTCGCTCGAGCGCAGCAAGGTCGGCGGCAGCACCGTGTCGCGCAGCAGGCCGAGCTGTGCGATCGTGAGCTGGCGGTCGGTGCCGCCGGGATGGCCGGAGACGAAGACGAGCTCGCCGGCCGCGGGGCCGGCGAAATCGATGTGCAGCGGAGCGGCGATGTTCACCGGCTTGCCGTCCTCGTAGGCGCGCAGCAGGCCCATGTCGAGACACCAGCGGGGAAACTGGAAGTTGTCCGGGTCGCCGCCGAAAGCGGCGATCGCCGCCTCGGGCGCGAATACCAGGCGCACGTCGGTGTGGCGCCGGTACTTGTAGAGGAAATACTGGCCGCCGCTGTAGAGCGTCACCGACTGGCATTTCAGCGGGCGCGCACCTCGGCCTCTAGCGGAGGATTTCTCGCAGTCACTCTCGAGTGCCGTCAGGCGGCGCTTGCGCGCCTCGTTGGCGGCCTGGTCGTCGAGACCGCGCGTCGCCGCCGTGACCTCGGCGGTCACGTCCTGCATCTGCACGAGCACGTCGGCCACCTGCGCGGCGCAGCGCAGCTCCTGCTCGCGGGTCCGTGCCAGGAAGCCGTCCTCGATGAGGCTGCGCTCCTTCGACGAGTGCTCGGCGAGACAGGATTCGACGCAGTGGTGGTTGGTCAGGATCAGGCCGTCCTTCGAGACGAAGGACGCGCTGCAGTTCGACAGCCGCACCGAGGCGAGCCGCAGGCGCGCGAGCCAGGCGGCATCGATGTTCGTGCCATGGCGCTCGCGCAGCGCGGCCGCGGGAAAATTGTCGTAGGTCCACATGCCCTCGTCGGCGCGCAGCGGCGCCGATGCGGCGATGACCACGATGGCGGTGAAGAGGGCGGCCAACGGTGACGGCCAGGGTCGTGACATGCGTGTGCTCCTCGGCGGCGTGGGGCCGGTGCAGAGGTCGGAGTATGAACGATGCCTGTCGTGCGCGCCGGTGGCGCTGGAGCTGCAGCGTTTCGGGTCTGTTTGCCCGGATTGACGTGGGCGTGGCCGTGGCTGCGGCTTTTCCGGTCGATTGCCGCGGTTTCGCGGCGTGCCGGGCAGGCGGCGTGGGGCTTCAATCTCACCCGCCGCGCATCGCCGGCAGTTCCACCGGAGACTTCCATGCATCACGTCCGCTTCCGTCGCCACGCCGGTCAGGGCATGACCGAATACATCATCATCGTCGCGCTGATCGCCGTCGCCGCGATCGGCGTCTATACCGCCTTCGGCGACATCGTTCGCGGCCAGACTTCGGTCGCCGCGGCTGCGCTCGCCGGCGACGACAGCGGCAACGGCCGCGGCCTGGTCGGCAATGCCCAGGGGCGCGCGAACAACGAGGGTCGGCAGAAGACCCTGGAAAACTTCGAGCAGTAACCCATGCACGGCCCCCGGGATGGAGTCGTCGACGCCGCGCTGCGGCCGGATCGTACCGCCGCGCCGCGTCCGCGCCAGGTGTGGCGCGGCGCGCGGCGCGACTCCGCCCGGGGCCAGGCGATGGTCTTCCTGTTGCCGATGCTGGCCGCGCTGGCAGCGGCCTTCCTGTTCGTCTTCGACGCCGGCCAGGCGGCCAGCGAGAAGCGCCGGCTGGTAGACGCCGCCGACGCCGCGGCGCTCAGCGCCGCGACCTGGCAGGCGCGCGCGCTCAACTTCGAGGCCTACATGAACCGCGCCGTGATCGCCAACGAGGCGGCGATCGCGCAGTCGGTGAGCCTGCGCTCCTGGTCCGAGTACATGGACCGGATGCTGCCCGGCGCGGCGCTGCTGACGCGCTGGGTGCCGCTGCTGAACGTCGCGACGCTGGCCCTGCAGCGCATCTGGACGGGTTTCAACGCGGCGCTGCAACCGGGTCTCGGCACGATGGAAACGATGCTGAGTCTCGTCGACCACGACCTCGGTGCCGCGCAGCGCTATATGCATGCCGTCGCTCTGGCCGCGGTGCCCGATGCCGTGCGTGCCACGCTTGCGGCCAACGACCCACGCTACCGCCTGTCCGACGGCGGCGAGCTGCTGCTGGCGCGCTGGATGGGCGAGTGGACGCGCTTCACTTCGCTCTACGGCGGCGCGTTCCGCTGGCGCCAGGCCGAGCTGCTGCGCCGCTCGAGCGACGGTTTCACCGGCGAGCGCAATGCGACGCTGGACCCACCTCTGGTCGGCGCGGTGCTGCGCTTCGAGAAGCGCGGCGGCACGGACCTCCTCGACTTCGAGACCTGGCGGGCCATGGACACGCTCGCGATGCACACCCGCTCGGGCCTGCTGTTCGGCCGCATGCGCGAGCAGCTGCCGCTCGGTTGGGGCGGCGCCGAGAACGGCCGCTTCACGGCGCTGCGCGGCGTGCATGGCGGCAGCCTGCGCGTCAATCCGCGCGCCTCGCGGCTCGCGATCGCCGCGATGCGGCCGCAGCGAGGCTACCTCGGCCTGCCGTCGCTGCGCGACGTCTCGGTCGCGCAGCGCGAGGAGCTCGATCCGCCGCGCATCGTCGTGCGCGCCGCCTTGCCCGGCGAGCAGATCGCCGACTCGGGTCGTGCGCTCGGCGGGGCGG
>JADLDF010000540.1 GCA_020846815.1 Gammaproteobacteria bacterium
CGCAGCGCCCGCACGTGCTTCGAGTCCGCCTCCTCGGCGATGAACAGGCGCACCAGCTCGCGCGTGTCCAGGCCGTTGGCGAGACAGGCGGCGAGCACCGATCCCGAGCTCACGCCCACGTAGCAATGCAGCCGCGTCAGGTCGAGCCCGACGATGGCCTCGCTGAGGGCATGCATCGCACCGATCGCATAGTAGGCACCCAGCGGGCCGCCGCCAGCGAGCGCGAGACCCACCTTGCGGCGCGATTTCGCGCCCGCGCGTCGTGCCGGTTCCAGAGTCAGCAACCGTCCACCTCGCATCCAGAAGCCGTGCCGCTGCGTCGAGTGCGGATGACAGCGCGTCTCGCGGCCATTTAGTCTGCGCCGCAGGCAGGCAGCACAGATCCATAATTGCCACAGGCGATCCACCATGGCAACGCGCAAGCGCAAGACTGAGGAAGCAGAGCCGCGTTTCGCCCTCGACGGCGCTGCCCTGCGCAAGGCCTGGCCGCGGCTGCACGGCAGCGACCTCGAGCCCTGGCCCGCGGGTACCGGTGCCGCCGCGCTGCAATCGGCCTGGCGCGCGTTCCACGAAGGCCGTTTCGCCGCCGCGATCGAGGCCGGTGCGGCCCTCGGTCCGCCCGGCGCGGCGGTCGCCAACAAAGCTGCGGGCGTGCAGGCCACTTATCTCGCGCGCGACGATGCCGAGGCTGCGGGAGTGCTGCGCGCGGCCATCGAACGCGGCGAACGGGCCGTCGCCGCGCTGCCCGACCGGGCGAATTCACACTACTTTCTTGCGTTCGTGCTGGGCCGCTACGGCCAGCGCATCTCGGTCGTGAAGGCACTGGCCGACGGTCTCGGCAGCCGCATACGGCTGGCGCTGGAGCGCACGCTCGCGCTCGAGCCACGCCATGCCGAAGCGCAGGTCGCACTCGGTGTGTTCCATGCCGAGATCGTCGACAAGCTGGGTGCGATCGCCGCGCGCGTCGGTTACGGCGCGAGCCGCGACGCGGCGCTGGCCGCATTCGAGCGCGCCCGGCAGCTCGCGCCGCACTCGCCCATCGTCCACCTCGAATACGCTCGCGC
The DNA here is from genome assembly GCA_020846815.1 of Gammaproteobacteria bacterium. The sequence goes on from JADLDF010000540.1 coordinate 1,065, forward strand.
GCTGCCGCGCCTCGAAGCCAGGGCGCAGCATCGCGCACGCGAGCTGCTCGAAACCGCCGCGGCCCTTACGCCCGCGGACGCGATGGAGGCGCTCGACGTCGGCGCCGCGCGCGCAGCGTTGCGCGCCTCGCCGTCATAGCGAGCCCACGGGTGCTCCGTCGGCACCGCACGCGGCGCTGCGCAGTGCCATCGTGGCGGACCTGCCGATGCTCCGGTCAACGCCGTGCGCGTGGCGCTGCATGGCGCCCTCGTGGCGCCACGCCGGCGAGCCGCGCATAGCGGCGCAGCTCCGCGGGAAAGCGCGCCGCGATCTGCTGCGGCTCCGCCACCGGTGCCGCATCGCTCATCACGCCGAAGTGCACCCGGCCATCGCAGCTCAGCACACTGAGGCCGAGCCCGACATCGCCCGACTGCGGCACCCAGAACATCATCGACTCGACCGGTGCGCCGGCGAGCCGCAGCGGCTCCCGTGGCCCCGGGACGTTCGACAGCACCAGCGTCGCCTTGCGCGACAGCAAGTCCACCGCGCCGTCCTGCAGGCCCCGCGGGCCGAGCCCCAGCGCCGCGAGCAGGCCGAGCGTCATCGGCGGCTGCCGCGAGTCCTTCAGCGCCTGCATGCGCGCGCGCACGGCCTCCAGCCGCGCCGCCGCATCGCGCAAGCCCACCGGCAGAGCGAGGAACACCAGGCCGAAGCGGTTGCCGAGCGCTTCGGCGGCATCGGGCTCGCGCAGGTTCACCGGCACGACGGCGCGCAGCTCGGCGGCGGTGCCCGTCGCGCTCGCCTGCCGCGCCCGCAGCCAGGCGGCGAGTGCGCCGGTGGCCGCGGCCACGAGCACGTCGTTGATCGTGCAGCCGAGCGCCCGGGCGGTGGCGCGCACTGTGGCCAGCGGGAACGGCCGCGCCCAGGCGATGCGCTTCTCCCCCGACAGCGGGCCGCGCAGCGGACCGGGCGGCTCGTCCGGCAGCAGCGCGAGCGCGGCCAGCTCACCGGCCATGCCGAGGCCGGCGAGCGCCGCTTCGCCGGCCTCGGCCGGATGCGTCGCGAGCTGCAGGCCGCGCGCCAGCAGCGCACGCGACTCGCGCCAGACGCGCACCAGGCCCGCCGGCGCCAGGGCCGCGAAGGCCCCGTCGGCGTCGTCCGTATCCTGCTCCGCAGGCGGCGGTGGTACGTCGCCTTCGTCCATGAGACCCAGCACGACCCGCACCAGCGCGATGCCGTCCGCATAGCAGTGGTGGATCCGTGCCACCAGCACCGAGCGGCGCGGCGAAACCTGCACCAGCAGGAACTCCCAGCGCGGACGCGCCGGATCGAGCGGTGTCGAGGCGAGCCCGCCGAGCAGGCGCTGCAGCCCCGCCTCACCCGCGCCACGCGGCAGAGCCTGTTCGCGCACGTGCGCCCGCAGATCGAAATCCGCGACCGGCTCCCAGGCGGCGCCCAGCGCCGACTCCACCGGCCGCATGCGGAAGCGGGCATGGACCAGGAAGCGCGCCGCGATCCGCTCGCGCAGCGCGGCGACCCCGATGCGCCGGCGCAGGCCGATCAGCCCCAGGATCTGCATCCGGTTCGTCGGCCGGTCCATGTGCAGCCAGGCGGTGTCGACGCCGGACATCGGCTCGGAGCGCGGGCTCATGACGCGAGTCGAGCATGCGCCGCGGGCGGTGCAGAATAGGCATTGACCACGATCACTGCGTGCGCCGCCGCAACGAGCAGCCGGCGTCCAGGAGCGCTGCAGCGCGCGTAGGCATTCGCCACGATGCCACCGCTCTGCGATCACTCCTGTAATCGCCCCAGATGCCGTGCGCGGCGCGGCCGGGAGTCGTCCCGATGAGCCATTTCGTCACCGGAGCCACGGGATTCATCGGCCGTCGCCTCGTCCGGCGGCTGCTGCGCCGCGGCGGCACGGTCCGGGTGCTGGTGCGCCCCGGTTCGCGGCAGAAGTTCGAGGCGCTGCGCGCCGAATGGGGCGAAGACGCCGACCGCGTGATCCCGATCGAGGGCGATCTGGCCGCGACCGGCCTTGGGTTAGCGGCCGCGGACCTTGAGCGGCTGCGCGGCCAGGTGACGCATCTCTTCCACCTCGGCGCGCTCTACGACCTCGCCGCCGACGACGCCGAGCTCGAGGCCGCCAACGTGCGCGGCACCCGCGAAGTGCTGCGCTTCGCCGGCGAGGTCGGCGCGGGCTGCCTGCACTTCGTCAGCTCGATCGCCGCGGCCGGGCTCTACGACGGCGTGTTCGACGAGACGATGTTCGACGAGGCGACGGGCCTCGAGCACCCGTACTTTCGCACCAAGCACGACGCCGAGGCGCTGGTGCGGCGCAAATGCCCCGTGCCCTGGCGGATCTACCGGCCCGCGATGGTGGTCGGCGAGTCGGGCAGCGGCCGCATGGACAAGATCGACGGCCCCTACTATCTCTTCAAGGCGATCCAGAAGCTGCGGCGCAACGTGCCGGCCTGGTTCCCGATGCTCGGGGTCGAGGGCGGCTGGATCAACCTCGTGCCCGTGGACTACGTCGCCGATGCGCTCGATCATCTCGCGCACCTGCCGGGCGAGGACGGCCGCTGCTTCCATCTCGTCGACCCGCGGGCGCGCACCTTCGGCGAAGTCATGAACGTGTTCTGCCGCGCCGCGCATGCACCGACGGCCGGCCTGCGCATCGACCTGCGGCTGCTCGGCCTCGTGCCCGATACGGTCCGCGGCGCGGTCACCCGCACCGCTCCGGTGCGGCGCATCGTCGATCAGCTCATGCAGGATCTCGGCATCCCGCGCTCGGTGCTGCAGCTCATCGCCTACCCGACGCGTTTCGACAGCCGCGCGGCGCGCGCACTGCTCGAGCCCGCCGGCATCCGCGTGCCGCCGCTCGAGGACTATGCCTGGCGCCTCTGGGACTACTGGGAGCGCCATCTCGATCCGGACCTGCTGGTCGACCGCAGCCTCAGCGGCGCGGTCCGCGGCCGCCTGGTGCTGCTGACGGGCGGGTCGTCCGGCGTCGGGCGCGCGACGGCCCGCCGGCTCGCCGAAGCCGGCGCGCGGCTGGTGATCATGGCGCGCGACCCGGCGAAGCTCGAGGAGACACGCGCCGAGCTCGCCGCGCTCGGCAGCGAGCCGGCCATCCATGCCTGCGATCTCACCGACGAGACGGCCGTCGGCGCGCTCGCGCAACGCCTGCTCGAGACCCACGGCCCGGTCGACATCCTCATCAACAATGCCGGCCACTCGATCCGGCGCTCGCTCGAGATCTCCTACGACCGCTTCCGCGACTACGAGCGCCTGATGCGCGTGAACTACCTCGGGCCGGTGCGCCTGACGCTCGGCCTGCTGCCGGCCATGGTCGCGCAGCGCCGCGGCCAGGTCATCAACGTCTCCTCGATCGGCGTGCTCAGCAACTCGCCGCGCTTCTCGGCCTACGTCGCTTCGAAGGCGGCGCTCGAGGCCTTCTCGCGCAGCGCCGGCGCCGAGACCTGCGGGCAGGGCGTGCAGTTCACGATCGTCAACCTGCCGCTGGTGCGCACGCCCATGATCGCGCCGACGCGGCTCTACGAGCACCTGCCGACGATCTCGGCCGAAGAGGCGGCGGAGATGATCGTCGAGGCGATCATCCACCGCCCGGTGCGCGTCGCGACGCGGCTCGGGATCTTCGCGCAGATCGTGCATCTGGTCGCGCCGCGCCTGTCGCAGCTCGTGATGCACACCGGCTACGAGATGTTCCCCGATTCCGCCGCCGCGCGCGGCACCGGCACCGACCACGACCCGAAGCCCTCGCAGGAGGGCCTGGCGCTGACGCGGCTGCTGCGCGGCCTGCATTGGTGAGCCGCGGGAACCAACCAGCGGATTGCGGGGTTTTACCTATGGACGCGCCGCGAGCCACTCGACACGCTGGGCCAGCGCAGCCCCTGCGCTGGCCGTGGAGCCGACCCATGCCCTCGACGAGACCTCGCCCGTCCTCACTGCTCGCGCTGGCCCTCGCGGCCGTCGCCTCGACGGCGCTCGCACAGGACTACTCCAGCCATACCGGCGCCCAGCTCTACGCGCAGTTCTGTGCGAGCTGCCACGGCGCCGCGGGCCGCGGCGACGGGCCGGTCGCGCCGATGCTCAAGGTCGAGGTCCCCGATCTCACGCGGCTGATCCGCCGGCCCGGCGATCCCTTCCCAACCGAGACCGTGCGCCGCATCGTCGATGGCCGCGAGCTGCTCCCGGCCCACGGCGGCCGGAGAATGCCGGTCTGGGGCTACGAATTCGCGACCGCGACCGCGAGCGAACCCGAGGCCGGCGCCGCGACCGCGGCAGCGCTGATCGACCGGCTGGTCGCCTATCTCGGCACGATCCAGCGCCACGCCGCACCCGCCGCGCCGCCCGTACCGATCGCGCCCGCGCCGCCGGCCCGCAGGGAGGATGTACGATGAGCACGGACGACGAGCTGCCGACGCTGCTGCGCCGCCTGCACACCGAGCTCGAGCGTGCGACCGCTCTCGACGACGAATCTCGCGAGCTGCTGACCGTGCTGGCCCGCGACCTGCAGAAGTTCGAGTCGCATCGCAGCTCGGCGGGCGAATACGCGGTGCGCTTCGAGGCGGAGCACCCCGAAGTCGCGGCCACACTGCGTCAGATCGCCGATCTCTTCGGCAAGGCCGGCATCTGAGTACCGCCGGCGGCGGGCCGGCTCGTCACCCTGCGAACCAGCTCCAGGCCGCGATCCAGGCGCTGCCGAGCGCGTGGATGGCGAGCGTCTTCTCGATGCTGGCGCGCAGCACCTCGCGTCCCGGCCCCGCGCCGCTGACGATGCCGCGCGCGGCCAGGGCACCGAGCGCGAACAGCGGCACCGCCAGCAGCAGCACGCCCCAGTGCAGCTGGCCGCGCAGCACCACCGCGAGCACCGCGGCCAGCGCGATCGCCTGCAACGCCAGGTAGATCGCGCGCGTGCCGCCGACACCGCAGCGCACCGGCCAGGTGCGCTTGCCCGCCAGCGCATCGGCGCGCAGATCCGGCACCTCGTTGATCAACAGGATCGCCGTGACCCACATCGCCGTCGGCACGGCGATCCACAGCGCTGCGAGGTCGAACATGCCGGTCTGCAGCCAGGCCGCGCCCATGACCGGCAGCAGCCCGAAACCCACGGCGATCGTCGGCTCGCCGATGCCGCGCGAGGCGAGCCGCAATGGCGGCAGCGAATAGGCCACGCCGAGGACGATGCCGATGAGGCCGAGCCCGACCACGATCGGACCTTCGAGCCAGGCGAGCAGCGCACCGAGCAGCATCGCCGCCGCGACCAGACCGATGCCGAAGCGACGCATCTGCGCGAGGCTCATGACGCCGTTCTGGATGAAACGCGACCCGCCCGTGTAGGGATGGATGCGCTCGGTATTGATGCGGTCGCTGCCGCCGAGCTCGTCGCCGACGTCGTTGAGCACGTTGGCGCCGGCGTGCACCAGCGCGGTCGCGGACAGCGCCAGCAAGGCCGCGACCAGGTCCAACTGGCCGCTGGCGGCGCGTCCCCAGGCCGTGCCGACCACGACCGGCATGATCGAAGCCGTCAGGAACGCGGGTCGCATCGCCAGCCAGTGGCGACGCAGCAGCTGGCTCGGGGCAGTGCCCCCGAGCGTGGCGAACGTGGGCTCGGCCGGCTGGGACATCGCGACCGCCTCCATGCGTGTAGATTCCGTGCGTGTCGATCGCCCCGGCACCACACCGAGGTCGCGGCGGCGATGGACACGAGACCGCGAGCGCCGCGCAGGGGGGGTCGCACGGCGCGGCCGGGCCTGTCCAGCCGGTCCCGATCCTGGGGCTGGCTAGCCGACCTTGATCTCTACGGGCTTCGGCTTCTCGAGCGACTTCTTCGGCAGGTGCACGTTCAGCACACCGTCCTTGCTGTCCGCGTGGATCGCGCCGACGTCGACGCCGTCCGGCAGGCCGAAGCTGCGCGAAAAGCTGCCGCGGAACGATTCGACACGGTGGAACTTCCTGCTCTTCTCCTCCTTGTCTACGCGACGCTCGCCGCTGATCGTCAGCATGCCGTGCTCGACTGCGACCTTGATGTCCTCCTTGGCGACGCCGGGCAGCTCGGCGTGCACGATGAACTCCTTCTCAGTCTCGCTGACATCGGCGCTCGGCGTCCATTGCGCCGCAGCATCCGCGACGTCGCCCTCGAGAGGCCGCATCAGGCGCCGGAACTCGCCCGGCCAGGCGCGGCGGAAGAAATCGTCAGTATCGCGAAACGGCTCCCATCGCATCAGGCTCACGGTGATCTCCTCCTCAGTTGCAGATGACGGGTCTTCGCCAGTCATGATGGGGACGAGAGGTGAGCATCTCGATCCGCGAGACTGCGTATGGCAGCCGCGTGTTGTACGTATCATGCTGCGAGGGTGCCCTCCGCTACGCTGTTCAGTTCCGTCGTGCCGCCCGCCGGCTTCCCCACTGCGCTGCTCGGTCTGCTGCGGCCCGAAGCCTATCCGCATGCCGTCACCGGCCTGCGCGTCGTCGAGACGCACATGTCCTGGGTGCTGCTGACCGGCGAGTACGTCTACAAGCTCAAGCGCCCGGTGCGCTTCCCGTTCGCCGACTTCAGCGATCCTGCACATCGTGCCCATCTGTGCGCGGAGGAGATCCGCCTCAATCGCCGCTTCGCGCCCACGCTCTATCTCGGCGTCGTGACCGTGCACGAGCACGGCGGCGTCGCCAGCTTCACGGGCGACGGCCCGGTCATCGAAACCGCGGTACGGATGCGCCAGTTCGATCGCCGCGAGGAACTCGATGCCCTGGTCGTGGCGGGCGGCGTCGGGGCCGCCGAGTTCGCCGCCTTCGGCCAGACGCTGGCCGAAATCCACGCATCGCTGCCCGCGCCGCCGGCCGGCAGCGACTACGGCACGCCCACCGCCGTAGCACGTCTATTGCGCCGCAATTTCGCCGAATGGCGCGCCGGAGCGGTCACGCACGCGGCTGCGACCACGGCGCCCGCCGCGGCCACGGCACCCACTGCGGCGCGCGACGCGGCCGCGACGCTGCGCCACCGCCTGGCGCAGCGGCTGCGCCGCTGTCGCGCGGCACTCGCCACGCGCGAGCGCGGCGGCTACGTCCGCGAGTGCCACGGCGATCTGCACCTCTCCAACCTCGTGCGCCTCGACGGCCGGATCACGCCCTTCGACGCGCTGGAGTTCGAGCCGGCGTTCCGCTGCATCGACGTGGCCGACGAGGTGGCCTTCCTCTGCGCCGACATCGAAGGCTACGGCCGCGCCGATCTGGCACACGCCTTCCTCGGTGCCTATCTCGATCGCAGCGGCGACTGCGGGCTGCTGCAGGTGCTGGATCTCTACGTCGCGCACCGTGCACTGGTGCGCGCCAAGATCATGGCGATCCGCGCCTCGGGTGCCGGCGGACCCGCGGTCGCGGCGCAATGGCGGCGCCGCGAAGCCGAATATGTCGCGGTCGCGGACCGCGCGCTGTCGCGCCCGCCGCCGCGTCTGGTGCTGCTGCACGGCCTGTCCGGTTCCGGCAAGTCCTGGCTGGCCCGTCGCCTCGCCCCGCAGCTCGGCGCGATCCACCTGCGCTCGGACTGCGAGCGCAAGCGTCTCGCCGGCCTCGCACCGCGCGCCGCGAGCAGCTCCGCGCCCGGTGCCGGCCTCTATGCCGCACCGACGACCGAGCTCGCCTATGCCCGGCTCGGCGACTGCGCCCGCGACGCCCTCGCCGGTGGCCGCAGCGTGCTCTGCGACGCGACCTTCCTCGATCGTGCCCAGCGGCTGGCGTTCCGCGACCTCGCCGCCGACTGCGGCGCGACCGCGGTGTTGCTGCACTGCACGGCGCCCGAGGCGGTGCTGCGCGAGCGCCTGCGCGCACGCCGCAGCGCCGGCACCGACGTCTCGGAAGCCGACGAGGCGGTGCTCGCCTGGCAGCAGACGCATGCCGATGCCCTGGGTCCGGACGAAGGCCTCGCGATCCATGTCATCGACACGACCGCGGCCGATCCCGTCGGCCTCGCGCTGCAGGCGCTCGATCGGGACGCGATCAGGACACCGATGCGCGCAGGGTAATCAGCGACGCGCCACGCGGGCGCCGCGGTACGTCCGGCACGAAGCCGCCCGGCTTGACCACCAGCACGTCGGCCCGCAGGCCATCGATGACCTCGGCGGCGGTCGCACCGATGAAGAAACGCTTCAGCGCCGAGCGCGCGACTGCGCCCATGACCACGATGCCGGCGCGCGTCTCCTGCGCCACGGCGACGATCGCCGTCGCCGGCGCAGCCGCGCGCAGGTGTCGTCGTGCACCGCCGAGCCGGTGCGTCGTCAGCAGCGCATCCAGCCGCCGCTTCGCCTCGCGCTCGGCGGCCGACGCCAGCGCCACGACGTCGACGACGGCCCCGGCGCCATCGAAGCCCGCATCGAGCAGCAGCGGCCGCTCGAAGGCGTGCAGTACCTCGAGCCGGCCGTGCAGCGCGCGGCCGAGGAGCTGCGCGACCTCGAGGATCTGCGTGTCGAGCCGCGCCGGCTTGGCATGCGCATGCGCAGGATCGACCGCGGCGAGCACACCGGGCCGCCGCCAGGGCCGCGCCGACTTCACCAGCAGCACCGGGCACGGCCCGAGCCGCAGCAGCTCCCAGTCGGCATAGGTCAGCAGCCACGGCACGCGATGCGGCCCACCATGGCGCTCGGCGACGATCAGATCGGCCTGCGTGCCGAGCGCGCGGCGCACGATGGCCTCGTGCGCCGGAAAATCCCATCCGGCGTGCACGTGCACGACGACGTCGTGACGGCGGATCCGCGCCGCGACGCGCTCGAGACGTGCGCGGGCACCGGTGACGGCCGCGGCCTCGAGCCGCCGCGGGCTGCGCTCGCCGGCATCTCCCTCGCGGACGATCAGCGGATCGCAGAGTGCATGGAACAGCTCGACCTCCGCGCCGAGCGCGATCGCGAGCTGGGTGCCCTTGACGACCGCCGCCGAAGAACGGGCGAGCGGATCCTTGATGGCGATCAGGACGCGACGAACCTGGCGCATAGCGACCTCCGACTGGACATCCGCACGGTAGCGCGCCCCGCCGCGACGCGGGGATACGCAGAGTGCGCAACGGCGCCGGGCGCGGCCAGGCTCAAGGCAAGGACGGCGGCGACAGGCTCAGACCGTAATGGCGCAGGATCACGGCGGCAGCCTCGACACCGGTCTCGACGAACGTGCACAGGTCGCGCTCGGCCTCGTCGATGAACCCCTCGGCGACCAGGAAGTCCCAGTCGACGGCGCGCCGCCAGAACTCGCGCCCGACCAGCACCACGGGAATGCGTGGGATCTTGCCCGTCTGCACCAGGGTCAGTGCCTCGAACAGCTCGTCGAAGGTGCCATAGCCGCCGGGAAAGGTCACCAGCGCGCGAGCGCGCCGCATGAAATGCATCTTGCGCAGCGCGAAGTAGTGGAAACGCAGCGCGAGGTCGGGCGAGATCCAGGGATTGGGCAACTGCTCGCGCGGCAGGTCGATGTTGAGGCCGACGCTCGGATCGCCACGCTCGCTGGCGCCGCGGTTGGCCGCCTCCATGATGCCCGGGCCGCCACCGGTCACGACCACGAATTCGTGGCATTCATTGTGGCGACAGGCCTCGTGCAACGCCCCGGCGAGCGCGCGGGCCTCGTCGTAGTAGCGGCCCCAGCGGTGCGGGCCGAGCGCCGGATCCGGCACGCGTGCGCTGCCGAACACGACCACGGTAGAACGCACGCGGGCCGCCTGCAGCTTGGACTCCGCACGCAGGAACTCGAGCAGCAGACGCGCCGGCCGCGCCTCGTCGCTCTCCAGGAAATCCTGATCGGACTCGGCGATCCGGTAGCCGGGGCTGTCGAGGATCGCGGCGATGCGGGGATCGAGCGGCAGGGTCGGCGATGACATGAATCCTGGCCTACCCGACCGCGGCCGCCCGCGAGGCGAGCTCGGCATGGCGGACATAGGTGCCGGGCTTCAGCAGCAGGAAATCACAGGCCGCCGACTGCAGCAGTGCATCGGTCAGCGTGCCGACCAGCCCGATGAAACCATAGCGGTGCGTCAGTGCGCCGAGCGCGACGACGTCGTAGTGCTGGCTCGACACGAAGGCGGGCAGCATCTGTGTAGGGTCGCCGACCAGCGTGAACGCCTGCGAGGACGGCACGCCGAACTCGCCGGCGAGCGCCTTCAGGCCGTCGCTCGCACCGGCCTCCCGTGCCGCGGCTGCGGGATCCGCATGCCCGAACAACAGGTCCAGCTCCCCGTGGCAGCCGACCGCGAAACGCTGCGCAGTATCGACGATCTGCCGGGCGAACCCCGGCGTCTCGTGGTCGGTGGGATCGACGCTGGCCGCGATCCGCGGCTTCGGCCCCCAGGGCCGGCGCCCCATGAACAGCAGCGGCACCGGGCAGGTCCGCGCCAGATGCCAGTCGTTGAGGCCGGGCGCCGGTCGCGAACCCGCCGTACCGGCACCGATCGCCTTGATGACGAGGTCCGGCCCGGTCATCAGCACCTTCTGCACGATGCCCTGGTACATCGGCGACTCGCAGCTCGCATCGACCGTGATCCCGAGCTCCGGCGCGTCGACCGAGCGCTTCAGTGCCTCGAGGTAACGCCGCGCCTCGCCGAGCAGCGATGCGGCCGCCGACCCGTTGCCGGCTCGATCGTAGGCGTGCCGCAGCGCATAGCCGCGTTCCGCGTCGCACATGAACAGCTCGATCCGTGCACCGAATTGCCGCGCCAGAGTGCAGGCCTTGGTGAACACCGGCAGCGCATCCTCGTTGCGCTCGACGACCACCAGGATCGACGCGATCGAGGTCATTCAGTTTCTCCTTGGAGACCGGATCCTAGGGGAAACGTCCGCAAACGCTGGATTCGCGCTTGCCGAGACAAGTCCGTGGGAACTACTTACGATCGGTGCGCCGGCGCACGTTGCCCGCGACGGGCTTACGCAGCCACACTGCATCGTTGCACCCCGGGACAGGGGGCATGGCGCCAGCACGACCACCGTACGGTCCCGAGCGGAGCGTTGCGGTGACCGGTCCATCAGGGAGACAGGGGGAAGCAGGCATGAGCAAGGGTTTTCGCCGGATACTATTCGCGGTACGCGACGTCGAGGCCGTCAGCCCGGGCGCGCTGCGCAAGCTCGGCGACCTCGCGCAGGAAGGCGCCCGCGTGGAGATCTACCATGCGCTGACCGAGAGCATCGTCCTGCCGCGGCTGGGCCGCGCGAGCGGTGGTCGCAGCCTCGAGGAGATCCTCGATGCGGTGGCCGCGCGGCTGCGCCAGCGCCTCGACAAGCTCGCGCGCGCGCCCGCATTGCGTGGCCTGCGCATCGACACGCACGTCGACTGGGACTACCCGGCCCACGAAGCCGTGATCCGCCGCGCCACGGTGATCGGCGCCGACCTCGTCGTCGGCGAAGCGCATCACCATGCGCTAGCAGCCCGCCCCTTCCTGCAGAACACCGACTGGGAGCTGATCCGCCAGTGCCCCGTGCCGCTGCTGCTGCTGAAAGATGGTCGCCGCTACCAGAAGCCGACGGTACTGGCGGCGATCGATCCGTTCCACACGGGCGACAAACCGGCCTCGCTCGACAAGGCCCTGCTGGCGACGGGGGAGCGGCTCGCGGGCAGCCTCGGCGGCACGCTGCACGTTATGCATGCCTGGCTGCCGCTGACGACGCTGGTACCGACGGCCGCGAGCTCACCGGTGCCGATCTACCTGCCCCAGGAGGTCGAGGCCGAGCACGAGAAGCAGGTGCGCAAGGCATTCGAGCGCATCGCGACGCGAGCGGGCATCGCGCCCTCGGCCCGCCATCTGGTCGTCGGTCCCGTGCAGGCGGCGATGGAGATGATCGCCCGTCGCACCCGCGCATCGATCGTCGTCATGGGCGCCATTTCGCGTCGCGGCCTGCAGCGGCTGGTGATCGGCAACACCGCCGAGCGCATGCTCGGCCACCTCGACTGCGACGTGCTCGTCGTGAAGCCGCCGGGCTTCCGCAGCCGCGTACCGGCGCGCGCTGCCGTTCGCCCGCCGGTGATCGCGCCGCTGCCGTACTAGCGAGGATCCCGAGTGCCGGAATCCCGACGACCCGCCGCCCGGCGTGCACGCCGCGTCCAGCCCTCCGCCACCTCGCGCCCTGCCGCCCCGCCCCGCGCCGTCCGCTCCGCTGCCACCTCGCGCCCTGCCGCCCCGCCCCGCTCCGTCCGCTCCGCTGCCACCTCGCGCCCTGCCGCCGCTGCGCCCCGCGCCAGCCGGCCCACCACTGCATCGCGCGCCGCGGCAGGCCGCCGCGCGCCCGCCAAGGCCGCCGCGGCCCCGGCCCCGGCCCGCCGCCCGGCCGCCGGCCGGCGCTGGTCGCGCGACAGCGATGGCAAGAAGCGGGCGCTGCTCGCGGCCTTCGACCATCTGCTGCAGGAGCAGGGCGCATATCGCGTCGGCGTCAATGCCGTCGTGAAGCGCGCCCGCGTCGGCAAGGCGCTGCTCTACCACTACTTCGGCGGTCTCGACGGCCTCGCGGCCGAATGGGCCCGCAGCCAGGACTTCCTGCCGCACGACACCGAACTGATCGGCGAGGACCCGGCCGCGTTCGCGCGTCTCTCGACGCGCGAGCAGCTGGTGCGCAACTACCAGCGCTACGCGAAGGCGCTGCGCGCGCGCCCGCGCACGCTCGAGTTCCTGCTCACCGAGCTGCTCGCCGAATCCGAGGTGCTGCGCGCGCTGGAGAACGTCCGCACCGGCTACGGCAAGGCGCTGTCGCGCTACTTCAGCCGTCCCGAGGATTACCGCCGCGACGACGTGGTCGCACTGCAGGTGATCCTGTTCGCGGCGATCAACTACCTCTGCCTGCGCTCGCGGACCTCGCCCCAGTATTTCCACCTGCGGCTCGACCGCGAGTCGGACTGGAAGAAGATCGACGCGATGTTCGCGCTCATCGTGGGCCGCGTGCTGCACGGCCGCGGCCGGCGCGCGGACGAAGCACCCGGCCTGCCGCGCCGCAGAGCGCGCTCCGCCCCCCGTATTTGACCACTCGGTCAAACACGGTAAGCTGGCGGCCAGTTGCCCTGACTCAAAGAGCATGCGTCGCCGCGGGCACGCATCAGGTGAAGCCGCGAGCTCGCGGACAGTACTCCGGCGTTGCATCTCGGTGTTGCCTCACTTGCAACGGAGCGCGACAGATACGTTCCATCTCAGATGCAACCCACGGTCGCGACCTTCACCGCCACATATGAAAAAGCCCCCGGCTCTTGCGAACCGGGGGCTTTTCAGTTGGGACCCTGACAGTGACCTACTCTAGCGTTGCAACAGGCAAAACTACCATCGGCGCAGAGCGTTTTCACTTCCGAGTTCGAAATGGGATCGGGTGGTTCCCGCTCGCTATGGCCGTCAGGGAATCTCTTTCGCAGCGAACGAATGCACCTCGAGGGTTCATTCGGCCGCCGCCGGTCCGGAAGTTTTTGAGACGACGCGTGTCGCGTTCACGATCAAATGTCTGATGAACGATGCTCCATCGCACCACCAAGCCATCAAACTGCTTGGGGTTATATGGTCAAGCCTCACGGGCAATTAGTACCGGTTAGCTGAAGCCATTACTGGCTGTACACACCCGGCCTATCAACCAAGTAGTCTTCTTGGGCCCTTCAGGGGAGTCGAGCTCCCAGGGAGATCTGGTCTTGGGGGGGGCTTCCCGCTTAGATGCTTTCAGCGGTTATCCCGTCCGCACATAGCTACCCGGCAGTGCCACTGGCGTGACAACCGGAACACCAGAGGTGCGTCCATCCC
>JADLDF010000541.1 GCA_020846815.1 Gammaproteobacteria bacterium
TCGACCGAATCGCCGCTCTTCCAGGTCTTCTCGACCGTGCGGCCGGTCTTGAGGTTGCGGACCCGGACGCGGTTGAAGGCCTGGCCCTTGCCGGGCTTGACCATCTCGTTCTCGACGATCACGTAGGGATCGCCGTCGATCAGGATCTTGAGGCCGGACTTGAACTCGCTGGTGTTGTAGCTGGACATGATGCTGGCTTCCCGGGCCGGGGCTGTCTGGGCAACTGGAGATTCGGGGACGACTGAAGATCTGGGCGACCGAAAATGAGGACTGTCGAAGCGGGTTGATTTCGTCGGGACGCGGCCCACAATGACGCCCCCGGAAGAGGCCGCGCCGAAAGGGCCGCGTATGATAACGGCAACACCGCAGGCTCGCCAGACGCCGCTCTGGCAGCGCGAGCTGGCCTCGGCCATCACCGATGCCCGCGAGCTGCTCGAGATGCTCGGCCTGCCGCCTGCGCTCGCCGCCGCTGCGGCGCCGGCGATCGACGCCTTCCCGCTGCGGGTGCCGCGCGGCTTCGTGCGCCGCATGCGCCACGGCGATCCGGCCGACCCGCTGCTGCGCCAGGTGCTGCCGCTCCCCGCCGAGGGCCTCGCCGTGCCCGGATACGTAGCCGATCCGCTGCGCGAGGCGGACGCACGCCGCGCACCCGGGCTGCTGCACAAGTATCGCGGTCGCGCGCTGCTGGTCACCACCGGTGCCTGCGCGGTGCACTGCCGCTACTGCTTCCGCCGCGAGTTCCCCTATGCCGAGCAGATCGGCGACCTCGGCCGCTGGCGCGAATCGCTGCAGCACGTGGCCGCCGATGCGTCGATCCGCGAGGTGATCCTCAGCGGTGGCGATCCGCTGTCGCTCGCCGACACCCGCCTCGCCGCGCTCGGCCGCGAGCTCGCGCGCATTCCGCACGTCGAGACACTGCGGATCCACACGCGCCAGCCGATCGTGCTGCCGGAACGCGTCGATGCCGGCCTGCTTGGCTGGCTGCGCAGCCTGCCATGGCGCATCGTGGTGGTCGTGCACACCAATCATCCCAACGAGATCGACGCTCCGGTCGCCGAGGCGCTGGGCGCGCTGCGCGCCACCGGCGCGACGCTGCTCAACCAGTCGGTGCTGCTCGCCGGCGTCAACGACGACGCCGAGGTGCTCGAAGTGCTGTCGCAGCGGCTGCATGCCGCCGGCGTGCTGCCCTACTACCTGCACCTGCCCGACCGGGTCCGCGGCACGGCCCACTTCGACGTCCCCGAGCCGCGCGCACGGACACTGATCGATGCGCTGGCGCGCACGCTGCCCGGCTATCTGGTGCCGCGTCTGGTCAGGGAAGTCCCGGGCGCCGAGGCCAAGACCATGCTCGCAGCAGGCCTCGAAGCCCCCGCCGCTGCGATTGTGTGAGCTGGCTCTCAGGAGGATCCCGGCGCCGCCGGAGACAATCCCTGCCGATCCCCGGGCCGCCTCCAGCGGCTTTCGTCGCAGGTGGTGGCTCCGCTTGAACGCGCAGGTTTCCGTTCCGCTGATCGTGCTCTCTTCTACCGCCGAGCCCGTCGAGGCGGTCAATGGCATCCTGCGTCGTGCCGGACAGCCGGCGCACTGCACCTGGATCCCGGCCCTGCCGGATCTCGCCGATGCGCTCGCGCAGATCAACCCCGAGCTGCTGGTCTGCATCGGCCCGAACCTCGAGGACGCCGTGCAGGCGGCCCGCGTACGCGACCAGATCTCACCCGAGGTGCCGCTGATCGCGCTCGCCGAAGCAGCCAACGAAGCGGCGATCGCGGACACGATGCGCCGCGGTGCACGCGACGTCGTGCCGCTGTCGAACGCCGCACGCCTCGAGGCCGTGATGCTGCGCGAGCTGCGTGCGTTCCGGCTGGAGCGTGCGCTCAACGCGACGCTGCAGTCGGCACGCGACTACCGCCGCCAGCTCGAGACCGTGCTCGAGCGTTCCAACGATGCGATCGCCCAGGTCAAGGAAGGCATCCTGGTCGAGGCCAATGAGTCGTGGGTCGAGATGTTCGGCCTCGAGAACCGTGATGCGCTGATCGGCGAACCGCTGATGGACCTGTTCGACCCCGAATCGCACGCCGCGCTCAAGGGCGCGCTGGCGGCCTGCCTCTCGGGCAAATGGAACGACCACGTGCTCGCCGCCTCCGGCCGCAAGGCCGACGGCAGCGCGCTGCCGCTGGAGATCGTGCTGTCGGTCGGCGAGAGCGACGGCGAACCCTGCGTGCGGCTGATCGTGCCGGCACGACGCCGCGACGAGAACCAGCTCGCGACCGACCTCGCCGACGCGGTGCGCCGCGACCCGGCGACCGGCTACCTGCACCGCCGCGCGGTGCTCGAGGCGATGCGTGAGCGCGTCGCCTCGCCTGCCGCTGGCGGCGTGCGCCACGTCGCGCAGATCCGCCTCGACAAGTTCGCCGCGATCGAGCGCGACCTCGGCATCGACGGCAGCGAGCAGATCCTGGTGGAGTTCGCCGCCCTGCTGCAGACCCACGTCATGCCCAAGGACGTCACCGGCCGCTTCGGCGGCGTGAGCTTCCTGGTCATGATCGAGCGCGGCAACACCCGCGATGCCGAGGCCTGGGCCGAGCAGGTCGTGCAGCACGTGCAGAAGAACACGTTCA
>JADLDF010000542.1 GCA_020846815.1 Gammaproteobacteria bacterium
AGCACCTACGAGTCCAGCCCGTCGTTCTACCGCAGCGAGACGACGCTGCACGACTACCTGCTGCAGCACGAGCAGCGTTTCGCGGCCCAGGTGCTGACGGTGGCGCTGGAACGCCGCGAGGACGAGCTGCTGAATCCGGCGACGGCGTTCTCGACGACGCTGCGCGGTGAGCGGCACCAGAACGCGGCCGGCCTCGGCTGGCGAGGCGAGTTCGGCGCGCATGCGCTGCAGGCGCATCTGCGCTACGACGACGACAGCGAGTTCGGCGGCGAGAGCACCGGCAGCGCGGCCTGGGGCTGGGGCTTCGCCGAGGGCTGGCGCGTGACCGCCTCGGTCGCCAGCTCGTTCCGCGCACCGACGCTGTATCAGCGCTTCAGCGAGTATGGCAACTCCGCGCTGGTACCGGAGAACGGTCGCAACGCCGAAGTGGCGCTGCGCTGGAGCAACCGCGCCGCCGAGGCCACGCTCACGGCCTGGCGCAACGACGTCAGCGACCTGATCAGCTTCGGCCCGCCCGGCCCCTGCTTCGATTCCTTCGGCTGCTACGTCAATGTCGGACGGGCGCGCCTCAAAGGCGTGACGCTGGCCGGCAGCGCCGTGCTCGGCGGCGTGACGCTGCGCGGCTCGCTCGACTGGCACGACCCGCGGAACCTCGACATCGACCGCATCCTGCCGCGACGTGCGCAGCGCCTCGCCAATCTCGGCGCGGAAACCGCATGGCGCGGCTGGACGCTCGGCGCGGAAGTGCAGGCCTCGAGCGAGCGCTTCGAGAACGCTGCCAACACGCAGCGGCTCGGGGGCTACGCGCTGTTCAACCTGTTCGTCGGGCGGACCCTGGCGCCGGGCCTGCGGCTCGAAGGCCGCATCGACAATCTCGCCGACAAGGACTACGAGCTCGCACGGACCTATGCGACCGCCGGGCGCACGGCGCAGCTCGCGGTACGATGGACGATGCCGTGACCTCGCGCCAGGCCGAGTGCCCTGCGATCCGTTCGCCGCGAGCCACGCGGCGAGGCTGGATGCTGGCGGCGCTCGGCCTGGTCGCCGCCATGGCCGGCGACGGCGCAGAGGCGCGCGATCCCGGCGGAGCCGGGACCGCACCGATCGTCGTACGCGACGACCGCGGCGTCGAGCACCGCTTCGCCGCGCCGCCGCAGCGGATCGTCACGCTGATGCCTTCGCTGACCGAAACGGCCTGGGTGTTGAAGGCCGGCCCGCGCCTGGTCGGCGTCGACCGCTTTTCGAACTGGCCGCCGCAGATCGCGGCGCTGCCGCGCCTCGGCGGGCTCGAGGATGCGCATATCGAAGCGATCGCCAGGCTGCAACCCGACGTGGTGCTGGCGTCGACTGCGGCGCGCTCGCTCGACCGGCTCGAGGCGCTGGGATTGCGGGTCCTGCGCCTGAAGTCCAATACGCATGCCGACGTCCGGCGCAGCCTGATCCTGGTCGCGACCCTGCTCGGCGATCCATCGCGGGGCCGGCAGGCGTGGACGCAGATCGAGCACGACATCGAAGCGGCCGCGCGTCGCGTGCCGCGCTCGATGCGCGGCCAGCGCGTGTATTTCGAGGTCAACGGCGGGCCGCATGCCGCGGGCACGAGCTCGTTCATCGGCGAAACGCTGACGCGGCTCGGCATGTCGAACATCGTGCCGCCGGAGCTCGGGCCGTTTCCCAAGCTCAACCCGGAATTCGTCGTCCGCGCCGCGCCGGACATCATCATGGGCATCGATCACGAGCTGCGGGACCTGGTGCAGCGGCCCGGCTGGGACGCGCTCCGAGCCGTACGCCAGCACCGACTGTGCGGCTTCGCGATCACGCAGCACGACATCCTGGTACGGCCGGGGCCTCGCATGGGCGAGGCGGCGGCCGCATTGGCCGACTGCCTGGTCGGCCTCGCAGCATCGACCGCGCCGTGAACCTCGGGCTCGATGATACGGCGCGGGCTTTTCACGATCGGGCGGATCCGGCCGCGCAGCGTCGCCTGCGACTCGCCTGGATGCTCTCGGGCGCCATCGTCGCCGGATTGCTGGCCGGCATCGCGACCGGCGCCGAGGGCTTCGCGCCTTTCGGCCTGCTGGCCGAGCTGCGCGAGGGCCAGGCGAGCCTGATCCTCGGCCAGATCCGGGCGCCACGCACGCTGGGTGCCGCGCTGGTCGGAGCGCTGCTCGGTCTCTCGGGCGCGGTTGCGCAGGGGCTGTTCCGCAATCCTCTCGCCGATCCCTATCTGCTCGGCAGCTCGGCCGGCGCTGGCCTCGGCGTGGTCGCGAGCTTCGCGGCAGCCACCTGGGGCGGGACCACGCTGAGCGTCGCGGCGCTCGTCTGGATCGAGCGCGTCGGCCTGGTCGCGGCTGCGTTTTTCGGCGCGCTGGCTGGTGTCGGCCTGACGCTGTCGATCGCCCGCGGCGCGGTGCAGACCCTGCGGCTGCTGCTGGCCGGCGTCGTGGTCGGCGTGCTGCTGGGCGCGGTCAGCGACCTGATCACGATCGCCTCCCCCGATGCCTTGCGCGCCAAGCAGGCGTTCGTGCTCGGCAGCACGAGCTTCCTGGGCTGGGATGCACTGGCGCTGATGGCCACGGGCCTGCTGCTGCTCGTCGTGCTCGCGCGGCGCCTGGCCCGCGCACTGGACGCGCTGACGCTCGGCGAGGACAGCGCCGCGAGCCTGGGCCTCGACCTGCCGCGCGTCCGCCTCGCGCTGATCCTGATGCTGAGCCTCGGCACGGCCCTGGCCGTTTCGCAGGCGGGGCTGGTCGCATTCG
>JADLDF010000543.1 GCA_020846815.1 Gammaproteobacteria bacterium
ACAGCGACCTGCGGCCCGGCGACCGGCTGTTCTACTTCACGACCTGCGGCTGGATGATGTGGAACTGGCTGGTCAGCGGCCTCGCCACGGGCGCGACCCTGCTGCTCTACGAGGGCTCGCCCTTCCACCCCGATCCCGGCGTGCTGTGGCGCATGGCCGAGACCGAGCAGGCCGACCTGTTCGGCACCAGCGCCAAATATCTCGCGAGCCTCGAGAAGGCCGGCTACCGGCCGCGCGAGCACATGGCGCTCGAGCGCCTGCGCGCGTTGTTCTCCACCGGCTCGCCGCTCTCGCCGGAGAGCTTCGAGTTCGTCTACCGCGACGTCAAGGCAGACCTGCAGCTCGCCTCGATCTCCGGCGGCACCGACATCGTCTCCTGCTTCTGCCTCGGCAACCCGGCATTGCCGGTGTGGCGCGGCGAGATCCAGTGCCTCGGCCTCGGCATGGACGTGCGCATCCTCGACGCCGCAGGCCACCCGCTGCCGCCCGACGAAAAGGGCGAGCTCACCTGCGCCAGACCGTTTCCCTCGACGCCGATCGGCTTCTGGAACGATCCGGACGGCAGGCGCTTTCGCGCGGCCTATTTCGAACGCTTCCCCGGCCTCTGGCACCACGGCGACTACGCGGCGCTGACCGTGCACGGCGGCGTCGTCATCCACGGCCGCTCCGATGCGGTGCTCAATCCCGGCGGCGTACGCATCGGCACGGCCGAGATCTATCGCCAGGTCGAGACGCTGCCCGAGGTACTCGAGTCGCTGTGCATCGGCCAGGACTGGCAGAACGACGTGCGCGTCGTGTTGTTCGTGCGGCTGCGCGACGGCGTCGCGCTCGATGCGGCGCTCGAGCACAGGATCCGCGACACCATCCGTCGCCACACCACGCCGCGCCACGTGCCGGCGAAGATCGTCGCCGTACCGGAAATCCCGCGCACCCTGAGCGGCAAGATCGTCGAGCTCGCGGTGCGCAACGTCGTCCACGGCCGTCCGGTGGAGAACACCGACGCGCTCGCCAATCCCGGCGCACTCGAGCACTTCCGCAACCGCCCGGAACTCGCCTCTTGAGCAGCCGCGCCGGCCAGGGTGGCCTGCCCGCGATCTACGCGCGCGAGCTCGCGCAGCGCGGCTTCCGCGCCGACCCGGCACAGGCGAAGGCCGTCGCCGAGCTCGAGCGCCTGCGCCGCGAACTGGTGCGCGCCGAGACGATGTCGACGGCCGCGAAGCTGCTGACCCGGTTCTCCGGCCGTCCCGCCCAGGGCCCGTCGGTACGCGGCGTCTATCTCTGGGGCAGCGTCGGGCGCGGCAAGACCTGGCTCATGGACCTGTTCTTCCACCACCTGCCGGTGGCCCGGAAGCGGCGCAGCCATTTCCACCGCTTCATGTACGAAGTCCACGAGCGGCTGCGCTCGCTGCAGGACCGTGCGGACCCGCTCGCCGACGTCGCCGCGGCGATCGCGGAGTCCTCCCGCGTGCTGTGCTTCGACGAGCTCTACGTCGACGACATCGCCGACGCGATGATCCTCGGCGGCCTGTTCCGTCATCTGCTCGAGCGGCGCGTGACGCTGGTGCTGACCTCGAACGTGCCGCCCTCGGGCCTGTACCGCGACGGCCTGCAGCGCGCCCGCTTCCTGCCCGCGATCGAGCTGCTGCAGAAGCACACCGCGGTGGTCACGGTCGACGGCAACACTGACTACCGCCTGCGCCAGCTGACCCAGGCGCCGATCTACCTGCCGCTCGCGGCTGCGAATGCGGGCGCCGCCAACGTCATTGCCGCCGACACCGATGCGCGGCTGGCGGAGATCTTCGCGGATCTCGCCGACGGGCCGGGCGAGGCCGGCGGCGAGATCGAGATCGAGGGTCGCCACGTGCCTTTCGTGCGCGAAAGCGAGAACGTCGTCTGGTTCGAGTTCGCCGCACTCTGCGACGGGCCGCGCGGCAAGGACGACTACATCTGGCTGGCGCGCGAGTACCAGTCGGTGATCGTTGCCGGCGTGCCGCTGTTCGACGAGACGCGCGAGAACCAGGCGCGCCGCTTCATGGCCATGGTCGATGAGTTCTACGACCGCGGCGTCAAGCTGATCCTCTCGGCGGCCGCGCCGCCGGGCGACCTGTATCATGGCCAGCGGCTGCGCTTCGAGTTCCAGCGCACGGCGAGCCGGCTGATCGAGATGCAGAGCGAGGAGTATCTGGCGCGCGAGCATCTCGGCTGAGCGGTTCGCCGCGGCGGCTCGCGGCTGTCGCAGCATCTGCCGGCCGAGGAGGCTAGCGGGTCGCGCCGCGTCGGGCGTCGGCCGCGGCCGCGCGGTCGGCCTTGAGCTGTTTGACGTCGATCGGCCGGATCTCGTCGATCGGACAGGTGTCGCGACCGACGCGGACTTTCTCGAATCTCGAGATGGTGCGCGTGGTCGAGGTGATGCCGACGCCGTTGGCGAACATCAGGTCGCGGCAGGTGTCCCAGACCTTGATCAGGTAGGCCTCGTTCGGGCCGCTCCAGACGACGAGTTGGTTGCGCGAGACCGGCGTCCAGCCGTCGAGGTCGAAAGCCGTGAACCGCTCGATCGGCGCGCCGGCATAGTCGACGTAGCGGGTCTCGAAGCCGCCGTCGGTCATGCGCTGGAGCGTCGAGGCGCAAGCGACCAGACCAGGCACCAGGATCATGGCCAGCAGCAGGGATCGCTTCATGATCGTCACCTCCAATCGATTCGACGCAGGGCGGCGAAGCGAGTTCCGTGCGGCGGCGGACGGACGGACAAACAGACGCCGCGCGGCGACGCGGCGTTCAGTTGATCCGGGGCGAGCCTGGGGAGATCGCGCCGGCGGCCGCGAACAGCTGCTCGACGTCGACGGCGTCGTAGCGATAGGGGCGGTGACAGAATTCGCAGGTCACGGTGACAGCGCCCTGCTCGGCCAGCACCTCGCGCACCTCGATCTCGCCGAGCGAGCGCAGCATGCCGGTGACGCGCTCCGGGCTGCAGCGGCACTCGAAGCGCACGGCCTGGGGCGCGAACAGCCGCGCATCGACGCCCGGCAGGCAGCGCTGCACCAGCTCCTCGGGCGGCCGGCGCAGCAGCTCGTCGGCGCCGATGCCGGCGAGCGCAGCGCCGGCGATCTCGTAGGTCAGGTCCGCCTCGCGTGCGCGGGCCGCGAGCGCGGCTTCGTCGTCGGCACCGACGCTCCCGCCGCGCGGCGGCAGGCGCTGCACCAGCATGCCGGTTGCGCCGGCATCCTCGGCCGCCAGGCGCACCACGGTCGGCACCTGGTCGGAGCTCGCGAAGTAGTGTTCCAGCGACGCGGCCAGCGACTCGCCGGCCAGCGGCACGATCCCCTGGTAGCGCGCGCCGCTGCGCGCGGTCTCGATGGTGACGGTGATCTGGCCGTCACCGGCGAGCTCGCGAAACCTGCTGTCGTCACCGTCCGCCGCAATCCCGGCAACCCGCGCCGCGTCGTAGCGTGCGACCGCGCGGATGCGGAAGTCGTCGCTGCACTGCGCGACCAGCAGCCGCACCGGTCCGCTGCCCTGCAGCTGCAGGGTCAGCATGCCTTCGAACTTCAGCGTCGAGGCGAGCAGCACCGCGGCGCAGGTCGCCTCGCCGAGCAGCGCACGCACCGGCGGCGGGTAATCGCCGTGCTCGCGCAGCGCCAGCCAGGCGGCGCCGAGGCGCACGAACTGGCCGCGCACGTCCTGATGCTCGGCGACGAAACGGCGGACGACGTCCGTGTCGGCGCCCGGGCTCATCCGGAGAGCTTCTTCTTCAGCAGCTCGTTGAGCTGCGCGGGGTTGGCCTTGCCGCCGGTGGCCTTCATGACCTGGCCGACGAAAAAGCCGAAAAGCTTGTCCTTGCCCGAGCGGTAGTCGGCGAGCTGGCCGGGATTCTTCGCCATGACTTCGTTGATCGCCTTCTCGATCGCGCTGCCGTCGGTGATCTGGCGCAGGCCCTTGGCTTCGATGATCGCATCGGCGGACTTGCCCTCAGCCCACATGGCATCGAACACTTCCTTGGCGATCTTGCCCGAGATGGTGCCATCGACGATGCGCGCGACCAGGCCGGCGAGGCCGGCCGCATCGACCCGGGCGTCGGCGAGCTCGAGGTTGTCCTTGTTCAGAAATGCCGCAAAATCGCCCATGACCCAGTTGGCGCAGAGCTTGGGCTCCTTGCCGACCTTCGCGGCCACGTCCTCGTAGAATGCGCCCAGCTCGCGGCTCGCGGTCAGCACGCCGGCGTCGTACTCGGACAGGCCGTACTGGCTGCAGAAGCGCACGGCCTTCTGGTCCGGCAGCTCCGGCAGGCTCGCGCGCACCGCTTCGAGCAACGAGTCCTCGATGACCACGGGCAGCAGGTCGGGATCCGGGAAGTAGCGGTAGTCGTTGGCCTCTTCCTTGGAGCGCATCGAGCGCGTCTCGCCCTTGTCGGGATCGTAGAGGCGCGTCTCCTGTACCACCTGCCCGCCGGACTCGATGAGCTCGATCTGGCGCTCGATCTCGTAGTTGATCGCCTTCTCGACGAAACGGAAGGAGTTCAGGTTCTTGATCTCGGCACGCGTGCCGAATTTCACCTGGCCTTTGGGGCGCACCGAGACGTTGGCGTCGCAGCGGAAGGACCCTTCCTGCATGTTGCCGTCGCAGATCTCGAGATAACGCACCAGGGTGTGGACCTTCTTCATGTAGGCGACGGCCTCTTTGGCCGAGCGCAGGTCCGGCTCGCTGACGATCT
>JADLDF010000544.1 GCA_020846815.1 Gammaproteobacteria bacterium
CCTTGGGGCACCTGGTCGCCGCCGACGACGATCGTGAAGCGCTCGGCGAGGCCCGCCAGCGCGAGCTTCTCCATCGCCAGCGCGTGCTGCGTCGACGTGGCCACCGCCGTGGGTACCGCGCGCCCCGCGAGCCAGTCGAGCAGTTCGACGAGCCCGGGCTTGAGCCCGACCCCTTCGCCGCGCAGCCGCTGCAGGTAGCGCTCGCGCCCGCGTGCCGAAACCTCGGTCAGCGGGAACTTTCCGCCCATCCGGTCGAGCAGCGCCTGCCGCGACTCGCGCTGGCCCAGCCCGACCAGCGCCAGGCAGGTCTCGCGCGAGATCTCCCAGCCCATCACGCGCGCCGACTCCAGCCAGCACTCCAGCGCGATGCGCTCGGTGTCGACCATCAGGCCGTCCAGGTCGAAGACCACCGCCCGGTGTGCGCTCACACGGTATCCCCGGCGCCCGTCTGACTCGCCGGCCTCATCGGCGGCCTCATCGTCGGCCGGAGTCGCCCGGCCCGAACAGTTGCGGATGCTCGCGCGGCTGGGCGCGCAGATACTGGCGCGGCGCCTCGACACTTGCGCCGAGCGCCGCCGCCGCGTGCCACGGCCAGTGCGGGTCGTAGAGCAGGCCGCGTGCCAGCGCCACCATGTCGGCCTTGCCGGAGGTGACGATCTCCTCGGCCTGCTGCGGCTCGGTGATCAGCCCCACCGCGATCACCGGCAGCTTCGTCTCGCGCCGGATCGCCTCGGCAAACGGCACCTGGTAGCCCGGGCCGGCCTTCACTTCCTGTAGCGGCGAGAGGCCGCCGCTGGACGCGTCGATCCAGTCGACACCGAGCGCGGCGCAGCGCCGTGCGAATTCGATCGCATCGGGCAGGTCGAAGCGCTCGGCGGCAGGCAGGTGCACGAGCCAGTCGGTAGCCGACAGCCGCACGCCGAGCGGCTTGTGTGCCGGCCAGGCGGCGCGCATCGCGGCGATCACCTCGAGCGGCCAGCGCATCCGGTTCTCGGGCGAAGCGCCGTACTCGTCCTCGCGGCGGTTGGCGATCGGCGACAGGAACTGGTGCAGCAGGTAGCCGTGCGCCGCGTGGACCTCGATCGCGTCGAGCCCGAGTCGGTCGGCGCGCAGCACCGCATCGACGAAACGCGCCTTCAGCGCCTGCAACTCGTCATGGCCGAGCGCGTGCGGGGCCGCCTCGCCCTCGTTCATCGGCACCGCGCTGGGCGCCACTGTCGTCCAGCCGCCGGCCGCGGCCGGAATCTGCGCGCCACCTTCCCACGGCCGGGCGGTCGATGCCTTGCGGCCCGCGTGCCCGAGCTGGATGCCGATCGTCGCGCCGCCCACGCTGCGCACGGTGCGCAGCACGCCGGCCAGCGCCTCCTCGGTCGCGTCGTCGTACAGGCCCAGGCAGCCCGGGGAGATCCGGCCGGCCGGCTCGACGCCGGTGGCCTCGATCAGAACCAGTCCGGCGCCGCTGAGTGCGAGCCGCCCGAGGTGCACCGTGTGCCAGGGCTGCGCACGGCCCTCGACGGCCGAATACTGGCACATCGGGGAGACGACGATGCGGTTGGGGACGGTGAGGGAGCGCAGGGGAAGGGGAGTAAAGAGCTGCGACATGCCATGATTGTGTCATGGCGGCGGGACAACGCTTGTTCGGGGCGCGGGTCGATCCGGAACGGTTGAAGACGATCCGCCGACATCGTCCGCCCGGCGTGTCGGGCGCGAGAGAAAGCGGCTGCAGGCTACGCTGCCACGGCTCTGTGCGACGGTGCGAGGCAATACAGCGCGCCAGACAACAGCAGCAGATAGAGCACGAAGGTCGACCAGCCGATTGCTGCCAGGTGCAGGCCGGACAGGGTGGACCAGGCACTGAGCAGGGCGCCGACTGCGAAACCGGCGGCCAGGCCGATCAGGATCGCGTGAATTGCCGTCTCGTCGTGCACGTGGCGTGCCTGCCACCCCATGACCGAGAGTGACAGCAGCCCCGAGCCGAAGAAGCGCGCGAGCATCAGAGGATGCGGCTCGATCGGCGTGCCGTACAGGGTCGCCATGAACTGCGGTGCGAGCAGGAATCCCAGACCTCGCAAGGTGTGCAGCCGTACCCGGCATGCCGAAGCCTCGCCCGACTGACGTCGGGACGGGCCGCCCTTGAAAACCCCCGCCGGGGCCCGCAAATTGCCGACAGTCACGCGGGCGCGGCCCGCCGGCCCGCCATTGCAGGAGAACCCATGCGCCAGGACAAGTTCACCACCCAGTTCCTGCAGGCATTGCAGGACGCGCACAGCCTCGCGCTGGCCAACGACAACCAGTACATCGAGCCGCTGCACCTGCTGGCGGCGATCGCCGGCCAGGCCGAAGGCTCGGGGCGCACGCTGCTCGAGCGTGCCGGCGTGCGCGCCCCGGCGCTGAAGGCCGCCGCGGATGCGGCGATCAAGCGGCTGCCGCAGGTGTCGGGCACCGGCGGGGAGGTGCAGGTCGGACGCGAACTCGTCAACCTGTTGAACCTCTCCGAGAAGGAGGCGCTGAAGCGCGGCGACCAGTTCGTCGCGACCGAGATGTTTCTGCTCGCGCTCACCGAGGACAAGGGCGAGGCCGGGCGCATCGCGAAGGAGGCCGGCCTCGCGCGCAAGGCGCTCGAGGCGGCGATCGACGCGGTGCGCGGTGGCGCCGGCGTCGACAACCCCGAGGCCGAGGGCCAGCGCGAGGCGCTGAAGAAGTACACCATCGACCTCACCGAGCGCGCCCGCCAGGGCAAGCTCGACCCGGTGATCGGCCGCGACGAAGAGATCCGCCGCACGATCCAGATCCTGCAGCGGCGCA
>JADLDF010000545.1 GCA_020846815.1 Gammaproteobacteria bacterium
AAGCTGCGGCGCACCGGCATCTGCGGCTCGGCCGAGACGCTGCTGGTCGATCGCGGCGGCGCGCAGCGGCTGCTCGCGCCGCTGGTGCAGGCGCTGCTCGAGGCGGGCTGCGAGGTGCGCGGCGACGGGGCGACGCAGCGCATCGATGCGCGCGTCGTGGCGGCGAGCGAGCAGGACTGGTACACGGAATACCTCGACGCGATCATCGCCGTGCGCGTCGTCGACGGCGTCGATGCCGCCATCGGGCACATCGCGAATTTCGGCTCGTCGCATACCGAGTCGATCGTCACCGCCAATGCGGCGACCGCGGAGCGCTTCCTGGCGCGCGTCGACAGCGCGATCGTGCTGCACAATGCCTCGACCCAGTTCGCCGACGGCGGCGAGTTCGGCATGGGTGCCGAGATCGGCATTTCCACCGACCGCTTCCACGCCCGCGGCCCGGTCGGCGTCGAGCAGCTCACCAGCTACAAGTACGTCGTCCACGGCAGCGGCCAGGTCCGGCCCTGAGGCGCGCGAGCTCGGCCAGTGCGAGGTCGTGCTCGATGAAATACAGGACCTTGAGATTGACGACTCGCGCCAGGCGCCGTCGGCCCTCGTCGCTGGGGCCGCCGGCCAGCGCGAGCTGCGCGGTGTAGTACAGCGCCTCGCAGCCGAGCTCGCGGCGACGCCGTGCGTCCGGCTCGGTCTCGAGCGCCGCGACCAGGCCGGCCTCGTCCAGCCGCCCCAGCAGGTGTTCCCAGAGGGGCGCGGGCCAGGTCCGGCCGAGCGCGGGGTCGGGCTCGCCGTCCGGGCCTTCCGGCAGTGCGCCGCGGCGGCGCGCCAGCAGCGCCAGCAGATCCCAGTACGCCGCCGAGAGGCGTGTGGCGGGCATGTCGCCGTCCTCGTCATCCCGGTCGTCGTCGCGCTGGCCGGCCCTGCGCTCGGCCGCGCTGCGGTGCTCGGTGGCGATGGCCGCGGCGGCGCGTGCCGCCTCGGCCCAATGACCGGCGAGGTAGTCCAGCCGGGCGGCGAGATGCCGGGCCTGTTCGAGCTGCGGTGCGAGCTCGAGCGCCCGTGCGAGCCCTGTGCGGGCCGCGTCCGGGTCGCCGGCGAGCATCTGCAATCGTGCCAGCGCGGCATGTGCCTGAGCATCGCGTGGTGTGCAGTCGAGGGCGGCGCGCCAGGCGGCCACGGCGCCGTGCCGGTCGCCCAGCGCGTCGCGGGCGCGCGCCAGGTCGGCATGCAGCGCCGCATAGCGGGGTGCGCCGAGGGCGTCGGCACAGGCGGTACGGGGCGCCGCGGCGCGCGCCAGCTGCAGCTCGGCGCGACGCAGGTCCGCAAGGCGCGGCGCTTCGTCGGGCAGGGTGGCCACGTCCAGGCCGGCTGCCCAGCGGACCAGCGGTGAAGCCTCGATCGCGGTCGCGGTCGTGGTCGCGACTGCGGGCGCAGCGCCGGCGGCATTCACTGCGTTCGCCGCCACCAGCAGCAGGAGGCCTGCCGCCGTACGGCCGCGTCGCCGCGCGTCAGCGTGCGATCGGCAGGCCAAGCACGCCGCCGCGCAGCGAGTAGACCTCGGCGAGGCCGCGTTCGCGCAGCGCGCGCGCGGCCGCGAGGCTGCGGCTGCCGCGTGCGCAGATGAGCAGGTAGCGGCCGTCGGCCGGCAGGTTCGCGCCGGCGAGCAGCTCGGCCATCGGCACGTGCCGCGCGCGTGCCGCAGGTGTCGGCTGTGCGACGAGCTCCTGCGGCTCGCGGATGTCGATCAGCGCGTAGCCGGCCGCACCGGCGACATCGAGATCGTCGAACGTCAGCTCCAGCGCAGCGTCCGCGTTCGCGTCGCGCGAGGCGGCGGCGCGCAGCCCTGCGGCCGCGCGGCTGCAGGGACCGTCGGCGCAGGCGGCGGCACGGCGTGCCTTCAGCCGCGTGGTCGAGAGCGTGCCGAGATCGAGCAGCAGCACCTCGTCTTCGAGGCGACCCGGCAGGTCGAGCAGCAGCTTCAGCGCCTCGAGCGCCTGCAGGCTGCCGAATACGCCCGGCACCGGGCCGAGCACACCGGCCTCGGCGCAGTTGCCGACCAGGCCGTCGCGGGTCGCATCGGGCCAGATGCAGCGCAGGCAGGCGCTACGGCGATCGGGCCGCACGACCTGCAGCTGCCCCTCGTATTGATAGACGCTGGCGAGCAGCACCGGCTTGCCGAGCAGATGGGCGAGATCGTTCAGCAGGAACTTGGTGGAGAAGTTGTCGGTGCAGTCGATGACCAGGTCGGCCGGCGCGAGCAGCGTGGCGGCATTGCGCGCATCGAGGCGCAGTACGTGAGCGATCGCCTCGACGTCCGGGTTCAGCGCGCGCACGCGGGCGGCGGCGAGCTCGGCCTTCGGCCGGCCGCAGTCGGCGAGCGCGTACAGCGTCTGGCGGTGCAGGTTCGAGGGCTCGAGACGATCGCCGTCGATGATCAGCAGCCTACCCAAGCCGGCGCCGGCGAGGTACTGCAGCACCGGCACGCCGAGACCGCCGGCGCCGACCACGGCCACGGTGCTGGCACGCAGCCGCGCCTGGCCGGCGGCGCCGACCTCGCGCAGCGCCATCTGGCGCGAATAATCCGGAACCGGGCGCGGGGTGTTGTGTGCGTGGCCATGGCCATGCGCATGCCCGTGCCCGGTGTGCGCCGCGCCGTCCGGCACCGCCTGCGAGCTCGGTGCGGCAGCGCAGCGCTCGCAGTTGACCCAGCCGGAGTCGCCGTCGACGTAATGCTCCTTCTTCCAGATCGGAACGCGGTGCTTGACCTCGTCGATGATGTAGCGGCAGGTGCGGAACGCCTCGTCGCGATGGCGCGCGCTGACGCCGACCCAGACCGCCAGCTCGCCGATGCCGAGCTCGCCGACGCGATGCACGCAGGCGGCGCGCTCCACGCCGAACTTCGCGCAGGCCTCGGCGACGATCCGCTCGCCCTCGCGGACCGCGAGCTCGGCAAAGGCTTCGTATTCGAGGCGCGTGACGGCCAGGCCGTCGTTGTGGTTGCGGACCCAGCCCTCGAACGACGCATAGCCGCCCGCCGCCGGATCGGCCAGCGCGCGGCGCTCGGCATCGACGTCGAAGGCGGTGCTGCTGAAGCGGAAGCGGCTCATCTCTCGGGGTCTCAGCCGCCCGCGACCGGCGGTATGAAGACCACGGTATCGCCCGCGGTCAGCGGCTGCGACCAGTCGCCGAACTCGGCATTGACCGCGACCCGCAGCACTTCCGTGCCGAGCGTGAAGGGATGGCGCGCGCGCAGCTCGTCGTAGAGCTCGCGCGGGTTGCGCGCGCGGGTCTCGAGCGTCTCGTCGCTGCGGCCGGCCTGCTCGCGCAGCAGCGCGAAGTACTGCACGCGGATCCGGCGCGGCGTCGCCGCCTGGCTGGGAGCTAGGGTCTGCATGGTGCTCCAGTATTCGTCGGTCGAGTTGACGTTGTCGAGCGCCCGCGCATCGA
>JADLDF010000546.1 GCA_020846815.1 Gammaproteobacteria bacterium
ACCCGCGAGGCGCGCGAGACCGGCTTCCAGTCGGCGCGGTTCTGGAATGCCTTCCTCGATTTCTTCAGCGGCGATCCGCGCCGTCTCGACGCCGGCATCCGCGAGCAGTACTACGACATCAACCGGCGCGTGCCGGAGAAGAACTACACCGCGCTCACCGGCCTGGTGCGCGACCACGAGAAGGCGCTGGCGGCGATGGCCTCGGTGCGCGCACCGACGCTGCTGATCTGGGGCGCACGCGACCAGCTGCTGCCGCCGGCGGCAGCCGACACGCTCGAGAGCTACCTGAAGAACACCCAGGTCTCGAAGATCTTCCTGCCCGACGTCGGCCATTACCCGCCGCTCGAGGTCCCGGCCCGCTTCGCACGGCTGATCGTGGACTACTTCGAGGTCGTCGCGCCGCCGACCGCCGCGCCATAGCGGCGAACCGCGACTGATCACCGGACCGCCCTGCCCAGCCTGGGCTGCAACCGCCCCGTGGGCACGGGCCGCGGGTGCCGGCGGGAAAATCGCAACCCCATTGCCGCCAGCCATCGCCACCCCGCGCCGCGGGGGCTAGAATCGCGCCCCGTCCGCCGCAGAATGCGGACCCCGGGGATACGTCATGAAGTTCATTTCGCGGCTGATGCCGCGCGAGGGGCGGTTTTTTGCGCTCTTCAACGAGCACGCCGGCCACGTCCGCGACGGCGGGATCGCAGTCGTCGACCTGCTCGCCCACTATGACGACCCGATCGCCCGCAGCAAGTACGTCGATCTGATCGAGAAGCTCGAGCACAAGGCCGATCGCGTGACCCGCGACACGGTCGCGCTGCTGCACCAGACCTTCGTCACCCCGTTCGACCGCGACGACATCCATCGCCTGATCTCGCGCATGGACGACATCCTCGACCTGATCCAGGACACGGGCGAGTCGATGATCCTTTACGACATCACGGCCGTGACCGACGAAGCCCGCCTGCTCGCCGAGACCCTGCGCCGCTGCTGCGAACGCCTGCACGCGGCCGTGCTCAAGCTCGATGCGATGGCGAACGCCCCCGAGATCCTCGCGATCTGCGGCGAGATCGACCAGCTCGAGTCCGATGCCGACCGCATCATGCGCGCGGCGATCTCCAAGCTGTTCCGCGACGAGGCCGACACGCGCGTCGTCATCAAGCTGAAGGCCGTCTACGAGCTGCTGGAGGCCGCGACCGACCGCTGTCAGGACGTCGCCAACGTGATCGAGAGCCTGGTGCTCGAGAACGCCTGACCGAGTATGGACGGCTCCATCCTGCTGCCGGTGCTGGTCGGGCTGGTGCTGCTCGCGCTAGCCTTCGATTTCCTCAACGGCTTCCACGACGCCGCCAACTCCATCGCGACCGTCGTCTCCACCGGCGTGCTGAAGCCGCTGCAGGCCGTGGTCTGGGCGGCATTCTTCAATTTCATCGCGATCGCGATCTTCGAGCTGCACGTCGCTGCGACCGTGGGCAAGGGCATCGTCGACCCGGGCGTCGTCGACCAGTACGTCGTGTTCGGCGCGCTGGTCGGCGCGATCGCCTGGAACCTCATCACCTGGTATTACGGCCTGCCCTCGAGCTCCTCGCACGCGCTGATCGGCGGCCTGATCGGCGCCACCGTCGCCAAGGCGGGCACCGCGCCGCTGATCGGCGCCGGCATCGGCAAGACCGCGATCTTCATCGTGCTCTCGCCGGCGATCGGCCTGGTGCTCGGCGCCCTGCTGATGGTGGCCGTCTCCTGGGTCTGCTACCGGCGTACGCCGCGCACGGTCGATCGCTGGTTCCGGCGGCTGCAGCTGCTGTCCAGCGCGCTGTACAGCATCGGTCACGGCAGCAACGACGCGCAGAAGACCATGGGCGTCATCTGGCTGCTGCTGATCAGCGCCGGCGTCACGACACGCGATCATCTGCCGGTCTGGGTGGTCGTGTCCTGCTATGTCGCTCTGGCCTCCGGCACCCTGTTCGGCGGTTGGCGCATCATCAAGACCATGGGGCAGCGCATCACCAAGCTGCGTCCCGTCGGCGGCTTCGCCGCAGAGACCGGCGGTGCGGTCGCGCTGTTCACCGCCACCGGGCTCGGCGTGCCCGTGTCCACGACCCACACCATCACGGGCGCGATCCTCGGCGTGGGCTCGGCCAACCGCCCCAATGCGGTCCGCTGGGGCGTGTTCGCCGACATCCTGGTCGCCTGGCTGCTGACGATCCCGTGCTCGGCCTTCATGGCCGCGCTGGCGTGGTGGATCGGCCGGCAGATGTTCTGAACGGCCGCGTCCGCCGTCATCAGGCCGCTGCCGCGCGCACCGGCCGCCCGGGCCTGCGACCGGCCGCGCGCGCGCATTCCGCGCCTCTTCAGAACCTGTAGCGGGCCGTGATGCCGTAGGTGCGGCGCTCGCCGACGCCGACGACGTACGAGTTCGCGAACGTGATGATGAAGGAGTTTGCCGCGTACTTCTCGTCGAGCAGGTTGCGCGCCCAGATCGCAGCCTCCCAGTTCTCGTTCGAGACGCCGAAGCGCAGATTGGTGAGCGTGCGGTCCTTGACCCAGCCGAGGTTGAGCGCGTCGACGTACTGCTTGCCCTGGTAGTTGATGTCGAGGTTGGTGTAGTAGCTCCAGTCGGCGTTGATGTCGCCGAGGTAGCTCAGGAGCAGCGCACCCGACACCTTCGACTGCCGCTCGAGACTGTTCCCGTCGATGCTGCCGTTCGCGGCGCACAGCACGCCGTCGCAGCGGATGTTGCCCTGCGGCGGGTTCTCGCGCGTCGGCGTCCCGACCGGCGCGATCGCGTTGGCCGCGAAGTACTTGGCATCCTTGTACTCCGGGTCGTTGAGCGCGAGCGCGAGCGTGGCGTTGAAGTTCGGCGTGAACACGTAGCCGATCTCGATCTCCACGCCCTTCGACTCGGCGCCGCCGATGTTGGAGATCACGGCCGGGTCCTGTGGAGTCAGCGGACGCAGCAGCGCATCGTCGGTGAACTGCGGCGTCGAGGCCTGCAGGTCCTTCCAGTCGATGACGTAGACCGCAGCGTTGAGACGCAGCCGACGGTCGAGCCAGTCGCTCTTGATGCCGAGCTCTATGGTCGTGTTCGTCTCGGCGTCGTACTCGCCCTGGTTCAGAAAGGTCGGGTAGCGCGCAACGTTGAAGCCGCCCGTCTTCTCGCCCTTGGCCGCGGACAGATAGGTCAGCACGCCTGCCATCGGGCGGAAATTGACCGAGGCGCGCCAGGTGAAGGGCTCGTAGCTCTGCGCCTGGTACGCGGCGCCTGCGGTGAACGCGCCGCCGGTCGCGTTGGTGTTGCGGAAGATCTCCTTGTCCTCGTCGCCGTAGCGTGCCTCGGCCGCGACCGACCAGGCGTCGTCGAAGCGGTAGTCGAGCATGCCGAAGACGTTGCGGATGCGGTCCTCGAAGCGGACCTTGTTGAGGTTGTTGCCGGCGATGGCGCTGTAGATCGGCGTCAGCGTCAGCGGCAGCACGCGACCCGTGTAGGCGGTCTGCGCCTCCGAGACGTCAGAGTAGTAGAGGCCCGCCATCCACGACAGCGCCGTCTCGGCGGCAGACTGCAGCCGCAGCTCGTGCGAATGCGAGCGCAGTGTGCCGTTCGGCCGCGAATCGATGGTGTTGCAGTTCGCGAGCCCGCCGGGACAGGGCGAGAACGCCGAGTTCAGGTTGCCGACGACGGGATTGCGGTCGTTCGGACCGCCGCCGAGGCCGGTGTAGTCGTTGCGGCCGTAAAGATAGTAGAGCTCGACCGCTTCGCTGAGGTCCCAGATCACCGAGCCCGTGGCGATGCGACTCTCGGCCTGCAGCCCGAGCTGGCGCGGATCGATGACGATGCCCGCCGGCCGTGTGTCCATGGGGTTGCCGGTCGGCGGCGCGAGCGGCAGCTCGCCGCACCACATCTGGTTGCCCGTCAGCGCACCGACCGTGCGCGGCAGGCAGTTGAGGTCGTTGATGGTCTGGATACCGTTCAGGATCGAAAGAAAACCCTGGATGGTGTAGTTCGCATTGGGCTCGCGATCGATGTCGGAGCGGAAGTAGCCGAACCGGACTTCGACGTCGCCGACCGGCTGCAGCGTCAGGCCGGCGGTCCAGGTCTCGGTGTCCCAGCCGCCGACGTTGCCCTGGTTGCCCGGGCTCGAGCCCTGCGCCGCGAGCGGGTGGTTGTTGCCCCAGGTGCCGTCGGACTCGGTGTTGCCATAGGACAGCTTGAAGAACGCGCGATCGGCCAGCAGCGGGCCGCTGACGAGGGCGTTGTAGTCGAGGCGCTCGTCGGAGCCTGCGGTGGCGCCGACCTCGGCACGCCAGCTGTCGGACGGGGCGCGCGAGATGTAGTTGATCGCACCGGCGAAGGCATTGCGCCCATAGAGCGCGCTCTGCGGGCCCTTCAGCACCTCGACCCGCTCGATGTCGAACACGCCGATGTCCTGCAGCGCCTGGTTCTGCAGATAGACGCCGTCGTAGAACACGGCGACGTTCGGGATGCGGTTGGTGAGCTGCGTCGGTGCGAGGCCGCGGATCACGGCCGCGCCCGCCTGGCCGGCGCTCGCATAACCTTCATAATTCAGCCCCGGCGTACGCAGCGCGACGTCGGTCAGCCCCTGGATGTTCGCCCGCTCGATCTGCTCGCTGGTCAGCGCATTGACGACCAGCGGTATGTCCTGCACCGACTCCTCGCGCTTGCGCGCGGTGACGACGACTTCATCGAGCTCGGCCGCGCCCGCCCCGGTGCCCGCCGCGCCCGGCTGCTGCGCCGTCGTCCCTGCGCTCCAGGCCGCGGCGACCGCGGCCGCCATCGTGATCCAGCATCGGTTCAACGAAACGATCTCCCTGTTTCGGCCCGTCGGGGCTTGGTCGAAGCGGGTGCTTCCAGGCTGCACCGGCGATGATGGGCGGTACTGTTTCGCACGCCATGGACCGTGCAGTCCACGAGTGCCCACGACCGTGACCATTGCTGGATAGTCTCGCACGTCGCGGTTGGGCGACGCAGCTGCCGCCCGGCTCCAGTTGCGATCCGTGAGCCCAGGGCCGGAGCGCCCGCCGGCCGGGGCGGATGCGAGCGTCCGCGCCGCTGCCGCCCTCCCCTACAATCTGGAGATGGATCCCGCCGAACTCCCTTCCGACCCTTTTCATTCCGACTCGGACCTGCGCGCCTGCCTGCGCGTGCTGAAGGCGATCGAGGCGGACCGGGGCGTGCTCACGCGTCTGCCGCGGGAGCAGCGGCGCGAGCTGTTGATCCTCGCAGGTCGGGTGGCCCGGCCGGATCATCAAGCCCGGCGGCGCATGGCCCGGGCGTTCCGCCGCGCCGAGCGCGAGGCCGCGCAGCAGCAGGACCGGCAGGCCATCGAGCAGGCCGGGCTGCGCATCCAGCGGCGCAGCGCGACCTATGTCCCGCTGTGGCTGCCGCCTCCCGACGCCGCGGACGACGGCGAGCGCCCGCGGCTTGCTTCGGCCCGCGCCTGCTACGTCTGCAAGCAGCCCTACACCGTGGTGCATCGCTACTACGACTCGATGTGCCGCTCCTGCGGCGACTTCAACCATGCGAAGCGCGAACAGACCGCCGACCTCGCGGGTCTGTACGCGCTGGTCACCGGCGCGCGCGTCAAGATCGGCTACCAGGCCGCACTGAAGCTGCTGCGGGCCGGCGCGCACGTCGTCGTGACGACGCGCTTCCCCGTCGACGCGGCCGAGCGCTACGCGCGCGAGCCCGACTACGCGGCGTTCCGCGAGCGCCTGCAGGTCCATGGCCTCGACCTGCGCCATACGCCGAGCGTCGAGCTGTTCGCGCGCTGGCTCGCTGAACGGCTGCCCCGCCTCGACTTCATCCTCAACAATGCCTGCCAGACGGTCCGCCGTCCCGCCGGCTTCTTCCGCCATCTGCTGGAGCGCGAGGCGCAGGGTTCGGGCGCGCTGCCGGCCG
This sequence comes from Gammaproteobacteria bacterium, assembly GCA_020846815.1. The sequence continues at coordinate 5,909 of JADLDF010000546.1, forward strand.
CACTGCGCAGCCCGCTCGCGCAGCATGACGCGCTCTGCAGGACGCTGGTCGCAGCGCCCGCGCTACCGCCAGGCCAGCTCGTCGCGAACGCCGCGCGCGGCCATCCCGAGGGGTTGGTAGACAGCGCAGCGCTGTCGCAACGCCGCTATCTCGACGAGGACTATCTCGAAGGCGAAGTGCTGTTTCCCCGCGACCGTTACGACGAGGACCGGCAGCAGGTCGACCTGCGCGAGACCAACAGCTGGCGCCTGCGGCTGCACGAGGTCGAGACGCCCGAGCTGCTCGAGGTCCAGCTCGTGAACGCGATCGCGCCCTACGTCCTCAACGCGCGCCTGAAGCCGCTGATGCTGCGCAGCGGCGGCCGCCACATGCACATCGTCAACGTCAGCGCGATGGAAGGCCAGTTCTACCGCACCACCAAGACCGACAGGCACCCGCACACCAACATGGCCAAGGCCGCGCTCAACATGATGACGCGCACCAGCGCCCCGGACTACGTGCGCGACGGCATCCACATGAACGCCGTCGACACCGGCTGGATCACCGACGAGGATCCGGCGCTGCACGCGGCGCGCAAGGCGGAGCT
>JADLDF010000547.1 GCA_020846815.1 Gammaproteobacteria bacterium
AAGCCGAACGCGAACGCCAGCACCAGGGCCGCGGCAATCGTCGCGATCAGGGTGGTGTCGTGCGGCAAGGGGTTCCTCCCTGGTCGGTGCACCCAGGCGAGAAACCATGATGACAGGCCGGGCAGCTTGCGGGAAACCCCGCGAGTTTCGATGGCCACGGCCGGCGATCGGCCGGTACGCGCCGGTGCGCATACGTGCGCGCGGCGGCATCGGGCGAGCCCGTCATCGTGAACGCCGGCCACCTCTTGCGGATCTGCACGAGTGGCGCATCGCGGCCGCGCGCGGTCGCGGCTCAGCAGGCGCGCAGCTGCAGCTCGGTATGGTTCCGCGCCACGAACTCGGCGACCGCAGTACCGCCCGAGCAGTCCCAGCGCTCGACGCGGCAGCGCCGTGCCGCGGCGTCGTAGCGGATCACGTTCATCGAGTTCGACGCATCGCGGCGGACGCGGTTCGAAACCGCCGTTCCGGCCTGCACGACCCTGGTCGGGTGCGGCGTTTCGGTCAGCGGCAGCAGGTAGGGCAGATGGATGTGGCCGCCGAGGATCAGGTCGGCGCCGGCGGCGACCACGCCGCCACCGGCGTCGCGGGCGAGTGCCGCGGCGCTTCGCGTCGCCGTTTCGAGGTCGCCGCGCGCCGAGCAGCCGAGGATCTCGAAGCGGCGTCCGGCCTGCTGCAGCTCCGCCTCGATGGTCGCACGCACGGCTTCCGCCGCTCGTGCACCCGAGGATTCGTTGAGCACGATGAACCGCGGCCGGTTGCAGGACCGCGCCGCCGCGGAGTCGTTGATCGCGGGCGCCGGCGCCGCTACTTGCGCATCTCCTCGGCGCCGTCCTTCGCGCCCTCGCGGGCCTCGTCGATCGCGTCGTCGATCTTGTTGGCCGTGGATTCCTCGCCGCCGCGCCTGAGCGTGTCGATGCCTTCGTCGATCTCCTCGGCGGCCTGTTCGACCGGTCCCTTGTCCTCGCATGCTGCCAATGCCATGAGCAGCATGGCTGCGGGGGCCAGCGCCGTGGCGAGTGAACACATCGACCTGTTGCTTTTCATCATGGATCCTCCCGAACGTCGCCCGATTCCATACAGCCGGCTGGCTGGTCGATGACCAGTCTGGTGCGACCTTCGCATGAGTGTGAGCGGCGCACGGGCAGTGCGCATGTCGGCGCCATCCTAAGCAGCGCGGATCCAGCGACGCGGCTGTTCGATTGCAAACGCACGAGATAAGGACGCGCAGCGGAATGACCGGCATCGGCCAAGATCCGTAGTGGAGGTGAGGCCGTGGACTTTCTTTACTCGCTGTACAATGCTTTGGTGAGCATCAACGTCCCGAACGACAAGGCGCGGGCCGTCGTCGATGCCATGGAGCGCGACATGGGCACCACTCTGGCAACCAAGAGCGACCTGCAGATGCTCAGACAGGAGCTGGTTCAGGAGATCGTGCTCGTCCGCAAGGATATGGAGCTGTTGCGCAGCTCCATGACCATCCGGCTGGGCTCGATGCTGTTCGTCGGCTTGGGCCTGCTCCTTGCCGCCCTCAAACTGACTTGACGCGGGTGCGACGAGCTGGAGCTCCCGCGGAGCTTCACGGCGACTTCCGAGCCCTTGCCCGGCGCTGGACGCGACGCTCCGGTGCCGCGCCGCCTCAGCGCACCGGCAGCGGCACCTGCGGATCGATCGCGTGGAAGATCCGGCCGAGGCATTCGGGCTTCAGGGTGCACTCGGCGGTCAGGCGGCCGAGACCGGCGCGGGTCACGCCGCCGAACTTCATCTGGTCCTCGGTGAGCGCGGCCTGTTCGCGCGCCCCGGGAGCGCCGTCGCGCAGCACGGCATTGCGGATGATCGTATAGGGAACGCCGCTCGCGACCAGTGCGCGCTCGGCGACGTCCTTGGCCTGCAGCACGTCCTTCATGGCCGACCAGCGCGATTCGGGATAGATCGCACGGCTCGCGCCGGCGCCGACCGAGCCGTGCAGGATCACCTGCTTCACGCCGCTGGCCTTCGCGGCGGCGACGATCGCGCGCTGCGTGACGACGTAGAACTCCGCCGGTTCGCTCCGGCCCTTGGCGAGCGCGTCGACCACGACGTCGTAGCGGCGCGCCGCCAGCGCGGCCTGCACGTCGGCCGCGCGCGTCGCGTCGCCGATCGCCTCGCGGTATTTCAGGCCCTGCAGCCGCGAGCGGTCGGAACCTTCGCGGTGGAACACGGTCACCTCGTGGCCCGCGGCGTTCAGCGCGCGCACGACCTCGGAACCGAGCTTGCCGGTGCCGCCGAACACGATGACCTCGGCGGCGCCGGCGAGTGCGGGCAGCAGAGTCGTCGCGGCGACGAGCGCCAGGCGTGCGAGGGCGGCGCGGGCGCGCGAAGGTCGGTGAAGCATGAGCGGGCTCCTGCAGCGGGATCGGATGCGTTTGAAGTATAAGTACCCCATGGGCGCGCGCAGCAAACCGGTCGAAGTCGTCAGCGGTGGGGCCGAGGGTGCCGGCAGGTCGGGCGAAACCGTCGGCGGCGGCACTGGCGGGCTCGCTACCGGTGAACGTCCGGCGCGCGTAACCATCGCCGACGACGTCGTGCTGCTGCCGGGCCGTGCAGCGCCGACCGCGCCGCTGGTCGAGACGATCGAGGGCGTCGCCGCCCTTGCGCCGTTCCGCCGCCTGCGCACGCCGGGCGGCGGCACGATGTCGGTCGCGATGACCAACTGCGGCCCCTGGGGCTGGCACAGCGACGCGCGCGGTTATCGCTACGTCGAGCGCGATCCGCAGACGGGCTCGCCCTGGGCGCCGATGCCCGCCGCGTTCGCGACGCTCGCGGCGCAGGCCGCGGCCGAGGCGGGCTTCCCCGGGTTCGAGCCCGACGCCTGCCTGGTGAACCGCTACGAGATCGGCACGCAGATGGGCGCACACCGCGATTTCGACGAGCTCGATCTGCGCCATCCGATCGTCTCGGTGTCGATCGGGCTGCCGGCGCAGTTCCTCTGGTACGGCGCGCGGCGCAGCGGCACGCCACAGCGTATCGAGCTGCACGATGGCGACGTGCTGATCTGGGGCGGCCGCGCACGCGCCGGCTACCACGGGGTGCGCCGGATCGCGGCGCCGGATCTGCTGGTCACGGCGGCGCCCGCCGCGGCCAACGGTCTGTCACTGCGCTACAACCTGACGTTCCGCCGCGCGAAGTAACGCGATGCGGTGCGGCGTCGTGCCGCACACGAGCTCGCCGAGCAGCGCTTCGCCTGCGAGCACGGTGCCGCAGGCGTTCGCGAGGCGCTGCCCCGATACCGAACCGTTGCGCCGCCGCTCAACCCGCTTCGGCGAGCCGCGCGACCACGTGGTCGACCTCGTCGGGGCTGCCGAGGATCAGCGGCGTGCGCTGGTGGATGTCGGTCGGCTGCACCTCGAGGATGCGCTGGCCGGGCGCCGCCAGCGCCTTGCCGCCGGCCTGCTCGATCAGCATCGCCATCGGGTTGGCTTCGTACATGAGGCGCAGCTTGCCGTTCGGCGCCTTCCTGGTCGGCGGGTACATGAACACACCGCCCTTGAGCAGGATGCGGTGCACGTCGGCGACCATCGCGCCCGCATAGCGCGCCGAGTAGCCGCCGCGCTGCGCCCAGTCGAGATAGCGCTGGTAGCCCTCGGGGAAGGTCGGGCGGTTGCCCTCGTTCAGCGAGTAGTTCTTCGACGCGGCGGGAATGCGGATGCCGCGCTCGACGCGCAGGAACGCGCCGATCGCGGGATCCAGCACGAACATGTCGACGCCCTGGCCGATGCTCAGCACGAAGATCGTCGACGGGCCGTAGAGCACGTAGCCCGCGGCGATCTGCTGCACGCCCGGCTGCAGCAGCGAGTCCTGCATGCGCGATGCGCGCCGGTCGTGCCGCAGGATCGAGAAGATCGTGCCGACGCCGCCGCAGACGTCGAGGTTCGAGGATCCGTCGAGCGGGTCGAACAGCACGCAGTAGCGGCGCTCGCCCTGCGTGTCGTTGCGGATGATGACCGGTTCTTCGTTCTCCTCGGAGGCGACGATGGCTACGCCCTCGCGGCGGCCGAGCGTGCGCAGCAGCACCTCGTTCGCGATCACGTCGAGCTTCTGCTGCTGCTCGCCCTGGACGTTCTCCGCGCCGGCCGCGCCGAGCACGTTCTCGAGCCGCGCGCGGCGCACCTTGTCGGCGATGACCTTGGCCGAGATCGACAGCGCCGAGAGGATCCACGAGAACGTGCCCGTCGACTCCGGATAGTGGGCCTGCTGCTCCAGGATGTGGGCCTGCAGGGTCATGATCGGTTC
>JADLDF010000548.1 GCA_020846815.1 Gammaproteobacteria bacterium
CATTCGGGAAACCACTGGTCCCAGCAGATGCCGACGCCGATGCGCGCGTGGCGCGTGTCCCAGACGCGGAAGCCCGTATCGCCCGGGCTGAAATAGGTCTTCTCCTGGTAGCCCGGCCCGTTCGGGATGTGCGCCTTGCGGTACGTGCCGAGCACGGCGCCATCGGCGTCGATGATCGCGATGCTGTTGAAATAGGCATTGTTGGCCTTCTCGAAAAAGCTGATCGGCAGCACCACGCCGAGCTCGCGCGCGATCGGGCAGAAGCGGCGCACGGCGAGGTTGCCATCGAGCGGCGTGGCGAGGCGCAGATGGCGCACGTCCTGCTCGATGCAGAAATACGGCGTCTCGAACAGCTCCTGCAGCAGGATGATCTGCGCACCGCGACCGGCCGCCTCACGCACCAGCGACTCGGCGCGCGCCAGATTGGCCTCGACGTCCCAGCCGCAGGAGAACTGCGTCGCGGCGACGGTCACGGGCCGCGGGCGCGGCTGCAGATGCGCGGGCAGGCTCACGGCGATCTCCGGCAGGGGCGAAGGTCTAGGATCGCACGCACCGGGTGCGGATGCACCCGGTGCGCGTCACGTCACCGTACATCACCCTGCGTCACTCGTACGGCGGGCAGGAGGTCCGTCGCTCCGCACCGCTTGGGCGCGGAGCGACGCGGGTCGGCGGCTCGGGCCAGCTCAGTTCAGCAACCGCGGATTCGCCGCGGCGGGCGGCGTGCCCGGGAACATCGCCTGGTCGAGCGCCTGGACGTAGGTGTCGACGTCCGCCGGCCCCGGCACCAGCACCCGCCCGTTCAGCAGGAGGTTCGGCACGTTCTCGACGCCGAGCGCCCGCAGGCGCTGCTCCTCGGCCGCCACGGCTTCGCCTTCCTGCGCGGCATCCCCGAAGGCCTCGAGGGCCGCCGCCGACAGCCCGGCCTCGCGCCCGAGGCGCAGCAGTTCGTCGCGATCGCCGATGTTGCGCCCGTCCTCGAAGTAGGCGCTGAAGATCGCATCGGCGAGCGTCGCCTGCCGGCCTTCGCGGGCCGCCAGCACCATGAGCCGGTGGGACTCGCCGGTATCGGGCACGCCGGCGATGCGCGTGAAATCGAAGCGGATGCCGAGCTCGCGACCCGCCTCCTCGAGGCTCTGCTCGGCGAACTGCGGCGTCATGCCCGGCGGCAGCCGCATCGCGAGGTGGGCACGCCAGGCAGCGCGCGCCTCGCTGGCACCCTCGCGCGGCAGCCGGAAACCGTGCCAGCGCATCAGCGGCGGCAGTGCGAGGCCCTGGACGTTGCCGAGCGCACGCACGATGCGCCGCAGGCCGAGGAACGACCAGGGACAGGTGAAATCCGCGACCACGTCGAGCGTCAGCCGCGGGGCATACGGGACGAGAGGTTGCAGCGATGCGTTCATGAACCCTCCCATGGAGGCGGACCTGGCCCATTTCAACCCCGACGGGCCCTCTACGGCACGCTCCACCGACTGCGCAGCGGGCGCCAGCTCACACAGCAGGCCATCGGACCGTCTGCGCCGCGGCCGGCCGAAAGTGCCCGCCGCCGCGCCGCAGTGGCAAAGCCGCGCCGCTCAGGCGGCCGGCACGGCCGCCGCGCTGAGCTGCGCCGTGATGCGGATCGCCGTCTCGAGCGCGCGCAAGCCGTCCTCGCCGTCGACGACCGGACGCTGCCCGCTGCGGATGCAGTCGAGGAACGAGGCGATCTCCGCCCGCAGCGCATCACCCTGCTCGAAGCTCTGTTCCTCGATGGTCACCGGCAGCTCGCCGGCGCCGGGCGGCGTCGCACGCTTGCGGATCATCGTCAGGATCTTCTGCTGCAGGTCGATCGAGACGTAGGCATCGTCGCGGAACACGCGCAGTTTGCGCTCGGTCTTGAGGCTGACGCGGCTCGCCGTGACGTTGGCCACGCAGCCGTTGGCGAAACGCAGCCGCGCGTTGGCGATGTCGACGGCGCCCGAGAACACCGGCGTGCCGACGGCATCGATGGTCTCGAGCGGCGCGCCGACGATGCTCTGCACGATGTCGATGTCGTGGATCATGAGGTCGAGCACGACGTTGACGTCGGTGCCGCGCTCCTTGAACGGCGCGAGCCGCTGGCACTCGATGAAGCGCGGCTGGCTGAGATGCGCCTCCGCCGCGAGCACCGCAGCATTGAAGCGCTCGAGATGGCCGACCTGCAGCAGCCGCCCGCGGCGCTGCGCGACCTCGATCAGCTCCCGCGCTTGCGCCACGGTCTCGGTGACCGGCTTCTCGACCAGCACGTGTGCGCCGGCCTCGAGGAATTCGCGCGCGATCGGGAAATGCGCCGGCGTGGGCGTGACGATGCTGACCGCGTCCACCTGACCGAGCAGCTCGCGGTGGTCGGCGAGCGCGCGCGTGCCGAGCTCGGCGGCCACGGCCTGGCGGATGGGTTCGCGGCTGTCGACCACGGCCACCAGCCGGGAGCCCGGCAGCTGGGCATATTTCTGGGCATGGAACCGGCCGAGATAGCCGACGCCGATCACGGCCGTCCGGATGTCTGCGCTCATGGCTTATTATGCCGCCATGGCCGTCGTTCCCGAAAAATGGCTCGCCGCCGCCCGCGGCCTGGACCGTCCGCGGCGCGAGCTCGCGATCGCACTCGCCGGGCTGCTGCTCGGCGCCCTGCTGATGCCGCTGCTCGTCTGGGTGGCCGGTACCGTGACGCTCGGTGCCTATGCCAATGGCGGCCTCTGGGCCCTGTTCACCGATTTCTTCCGTGGTCTGGCCGAAGGCTCGCTCGCGGCCTGGATCGTGCTCGCCTGCCCCTATGCCCTGATCTCGCTTGTGCGGCTGCTGCGCCGGGTGCTCGCGGGCCTCGCGGCGCGCCTGACGCCGCACACGACCGGCGCCGCGCGCCAGGCGCAGGGGAACCGATACCGCGCCTAGACGCTCCAAGTGGTTCATCGCGGCTCCGGCGGCGTCATTCGCGCGGCAGGGCCGCCAGCGCGACCAGGACCAGCAGCACCACGAGTGCGGCCTGTGCCGGGCGGCGCCATCGCAGGCTGCGCAGCTCGCCGTAGAAGCTCGCAGCCGCTGTAGTGGCCAGCACCAGGGTGACGCCGAGCGAGCGCAGCAGGGGCGAGAATTCCGCACCGACGCGCTCCGAGTATTCGGGCAGGAACAGGAAGACGACCAGCGTCATAGCGAGACCAATGGCCACCGAAACCGTCGATCCCATCACGATTCCCAGCAGTACGGCGAGCGGACGCATATTCTTTCCTGGACGGTGGGGCAGCGGGCTTGAAGGGCCGCCGCCCGCGAACTAGCCTTGGATCGACAGTCTACTGGAAGCCCCGTCCGACCAGAGGTCGCCGCGCCCCCGATGCACAAAGCTCCCCGTCCCTCCTCCGTCTGGCTGGCCGTCTCGGCGCTGTCCGTCGCGCTGCTGGCGCTGGGCACCTCCTCCAGTGCGACCTCGGGCACGACCGCCCTGCCCCCCGGTGCGCTGGCCCCGACCGATCGCCAGCGGATGATCGCCCGGCAGGTCGGCTCGATCCTCGAAGAGGCGCACTTCCGTCGCGCCAGCATCGACGACCGCCTCTCGGCCGAGGTATTCGACAAATTCCTCGATTTCATGGACGGCCAGCGCAGCTACTTCCTCGCCTCGGACATCGCCGAGTTCGAATCGCTGCGGCTGCGCTTCGACGACATGATCCGCAGCGGCGACGTCGACCCCGCCTACGGCATCTTCGCGCGCTTCCAGCAGCGCAACCGCGAGCGCATCCGCCACGCCCTGGCGCAGCTCGAGAAGGAGCCGGACTGGACCGTCGACGAGAGCTTCGAATTCGACCGCGCGAAGGCACCGTGGCCGAAGAGCACGGCCGAGCTGGACGAGCTGTGGCGCAAGCGGGTCAAGAACGACGCGCTGTCGCTGCTGCTGACCGGCAAGGAATGGGCGGACGCGGCCGACGTGCTGCGCAAGCGCTACGAGCGTGTGCTCAAGCGCGTCGACCAGGTGAGCCCGGACGACGTGTTCGAGAATCTCATGAACGCCTATGCGCGCACCTTCGATCCGCACTCGAGCTACTTCTCGCCGCGCAGCTCCGAGGAGTACCGCATCCAGATGAGCCTGAACTACGAGGGCATCGGCGCCTCGCTGCAGCTCGTCGACGACTATGTCACGGTCATGAACGTGATCGAGGGCGGCCCCGCCGCCGCGGCCGGCACGCTCAACGTCAAGGATCGCATCACCGCGGTCGGCCAAGGCAAGGAAGGCCCGCTGACCGATGTGATCGGCTGGCGCATCGACGACGTCGTGCAGCTGATCCGCGGCAAGGGTGGCACCGCCGTACGCCTGCAGGTGCTGCCCGCGGGCGCCGCTCCCGGCACGTCCGAGAAGATCCTCGACTACGTGCGCGGCAAGGTCACGCTCGAGGCGCAGGCCGCGCGCAAGGAGGTCCGCACGATCCGGCGCGGCGAGCAGGAGCTCAAGGTCGGCGTCATCAACGTTCCGGGTTTCTATTCCGACTACGAGGCGCAGCGCGCCGGCAACGCCGACTACCGCAGCACGACCCGCGACGTGCGCCGCCTCATCGAGGAGCTGCGCAAGGACGGCGTCGACGGCCTGGTGCTCGACCTGCGCGGCAACGGCGGCGGCTTCCTGCCCGAGGCGCAGTCGTTGACCGGCCTGTTCATCGATCGCGGTCCCGTCGTGCAGGTGAAGTTCTCGACCGGCGAGAAGGAAGTGCTCGACGACCCGGACGCCGGCCTCGCCTATGCCGGCCCGCTGGCGGTGCTGGTCGACCGCTTCAGCGCCAGTGCGTCGGAGATCTTCGCCGGCGCGATCCAGGACTACCGGCGCGGCGTGGTGCTGGGCCAGCGCACCTTCGGCAAGGGCACGGTGCAGAACCTCGTGCCGCTGTCGCGCTACACCTCGCGTCCCGTCAACGGCCAGCTCACCGTGACCATCGGCAAGTTCTATCGCGTCACCGGCGAGAGCACACAGCACCGCGGCGTCGAGCCCGACGTCGTCCTCGCCTCGCCGATCAGTCTCGAGGAAGTCGGCGAGAGCGCGCTCGACGACGCGCTGCCCTGGGACCGCATCGCCGGCGTGCCGTTCCGCGCCGACGATTCGAGCGCACCCGACTCGATCGCCGCGCTCGCGCTCGGGGAAAGCAACCGCGCGCTGAAGGATCCCAACTACCGCTGGCTGGTCTCCGACATCGCCGCCATCGAGTCGATGCGCCAGCAGAAGAACGTGTCGCTGAACCTGCAGGCGCGCCGCGAGGAACGCACCCGCCTCGAGGCGCAGCGGCTGGAGCGCGAGAACGCCCGCCGCCTGTCGCAGCAGCAGACGCCACTGAAGTCGGTCGAGGAGATCGATGCCGCCGAGACGCCGGACGTGGTGCTCGATCAGGCCGCCGAGGTCATGGCCGACATGGTGCTCGGCGTCGGCCCGGGCGGCCGCGACAGCCCCACGATCCGCGCCGGCTCGCCGCGCGGCAAGTGAGGCGCCGCCCGCCCGTCGCGAGCGGCGCCACGATGCGCGGGCGCGCGACCGTGGCTCAGCGCAGCAGGATCCGGTAGACGTCCCAGACGTCCTCGGCCAGCATGTTCGGTATCTGCGGCGCCCGCGTCCCCTGGGCCGGGCGCGACAGCACGTCGCCGGCCAGGGGTGCCGCGGACTCGGGAACGGGGATCGCGTCGTCGTCGGCGCGATAGCGCGCGCTGCGCACGAGGCGCTCAGTGCGCACCCGCAGCTCCGCGCCGACGTCGATGCGCTGCGCGAGCAACGCCTGGCCACGCGCGATCTCGGCCATCATCGCCTCGCATTCCGCCCGTCCGCCGTACTCGTCGGTCGGATCGTGGTGCAGCACCGCGGCGCGCGCGAGCGCGAGCAGCGGCGTGCGGGCGAGGCGCAGGCACAGGATCTCCGCATAGGCGACGATCGAGAGGTTGGTGTCCCGCCGCGCCTCGAGGCTCAGGCCCGGGAACGGCGCCTCGCCGTCGGCGAGCACCGCCTCGAAGCCGGCGCGCGCCGCAGCCAGGCGCGATTCCGCGAGTGTGCGCAGCGTCGCGGCGGACGCGAGCCGCTCCTCGACCGCGCGGCGCCGGAAGTGATGCCAGGGCCGGTTCAGGTCGCGCAGCTCGCGTTCGAGGCGCACGCACTGCTGCACGGCCTCCGCGGCCTCGAGCTCCGCTTCGCGCAGCGCCGCCTCGGCGCGCTGGCGCAGCTCGAACTGCTGCCGGTTGGTCTCGGCGAGGAACAGGCGCCGCTCGCGCTCGACGTGCTGCCGCTCGAGGTCTTCGGCGAAGGCGCGCAGCATCCCGGCACCGGTCTTCCACAGATGGCGCAGCTGGTAGAAGACCATGACCGGATAGGCTGTCTCGGGCGCGACCAGCCGCGACTCGAGGTCCGCGAACAGCTCCTGGACACGCGCCGTCGCGCCCTCCTGCTGCTTCAGCCGGTCCTTGAGGCGGTGGATCTCGTCCTGCAGCTCCGTGTACGCTTTCTTGAGCTCGGCGCGGTTGCGGAACAACTGCAGTACCCGCTGCTCTTCCTCGCGCTCGGCCGCGGACGGGACCAGCGCCTGGCGCGCCAGCGAAATGGGGTTGATGACTTTCATGGGCTGGCCGCAGCCGAGGCGGCCCACCCGGTGCGCGCCGCCCAGCGGGCCGCGCGGTCGCGATCAGGGACGCGCCTTGGCCTGCGGGAAACGGTGTCCCCGCTCCACGCAATACTCCAGCCACTTGTTTAGCATCGTATTGCGGGCCCAGCGCTGATCCAGTTCACGCTCCGCCGCGCCGCGCATGCGGCGCAGCGCCTCGTGTTCGTGCGTGGCCGCCCAGCCGAGCGCCTCGGCGAGCCGCGCATCGTGATAGACACGCACCGAGAGATCGGGAGACGACGCGGCGACGATGCCCCCCGCTTCACGATCCTGCGGGGAACGATCCGGCAGCAGGTAGGTCAGCGTGAAGGTCGCGGTGTAGGGACCGCGGTCCGTGACCGTGAGAAGCAGTTCACAGTCTCCGTCGACGACCGAAAGATACACACCCTCCAGCGCGCCGACGTCCTCGACCAGCCAGCCGAGACGGGTGTAATTGCTCTCGTACAGGCCCATGAGCGCAACGAAGCTGCGCGGACGCGCGCGCCAGCTCGTGAGCGCGGAGGAATCTGCGATGACGGAAGCGTGACCCATCGAGGATCACTATAACCCGCGAGCTGCCGGCGGCAACACCGCATTTTCGGCGCAACGCGCGCGCAATCACGGTCGAACGCGGCGCTCGATGCCCGTGGCCTCCAGGATGCGGCTCGAGATCTCCTCGATCGAGCACTCGGTGGTGTCGATGTAGGGGATGGCGTGGCGCGCGAACATCGCTTCCGCCGCACGCAGCTCGAACTGCACCTGCTGACGCGACGCGTAGCGGCTGTCGGGACGCCGCTCGTGACGGATCTGCTGCAGACGCTCGGCGCTGATCGTGAGCCCGTAGAGCCTGGCGCGATGCGGCGCCAGCGCCGGCGGCAGCTGCGAGCTCTCGAGATCGTCCTCCGTCAGAGGGTAATTGGCCGCGAATACGCCGTACTGCATGGCCATGTAGAGACAGGTCGGCGTCTTGCCCGAGCGCGACACGCCGACGAGGATCACGTCGGAGTGCGAATAGTCGCGGCTGGTGCCGTCGTCGTTGGCGAGCGCGAAGTTGG
>JADLDF010000549.1 GCA_020846815.1 Gammaproteobacteria bacterium
ATGGAGGACACGGTCGTCGACGACCGGCTGATCCTGAAGTTCCTGAACCCGAACGTCTCCCAGGACGAGGAGATGATGAAGCGCTTCGTGCACGAGCTGCGCTTCTCGCGCAAGATCACGCATCGCAACGTCATCCGCATCTACGACTTCCTGTACATCCAGGGCAACTACGCCATCTCGATGGAGTACTTCAAGTCGCACACGCTCGGCCAGGAGATCGTCGGCGAGAAGCCGATGGAGCTGAAGCGCGCCGTCGGCTTCGGCATCGACATCTGCACCGGCATGGCCGTCGCCCACCAGGTCGGCATCGTGCATCGCGACCTGAAGCCCGCGAACGTGCTGATCGACGACCAGAGCCTGCTCAAGATCGTGGACTTCGGTGTCGCGGCTACGCAGCGCGAAGGCGACACCCAGCTCACCAAGACCGGCTACGTGATCGGCTCGCCGAAGTACATGGCGCCGGAGCAGATCCTCGGCAAGAAGGTCGACCAGCGGGCCGACATCTACGCGACCGGCGTGATCCTCTACGAGATGCTCACCGGCGTGCCGCCGTATTCGCGCGGCGACCACATGGCCGTGATGTACCAGCACGTGCAGGGCAAGGCGCGCAAGCCGATCGAGGTCAACCCTGCCCTGCCCCAGGCGCTTTCCGACCTCGTCGTCAAGGCGATGGCCGTCGACAAGGCGGCGCGCTACCAGACCATGGACGAGCTGCGCGAGGCGCTGGAGAAGTTCCGCTAGCCCCGGCGGGGTTGCACCCGGGCGTGACATAAGTCAGATTTCCGCACGCAAGTGCTTGTCGGGCCAGCCCGGCGGCCGAAGAATCCCCCGATCCGCCCGCAGCGCCGGAGCACCTCGACTTGGCCCGAATCGACGCCTTCCTGAAGCTCGGCATGCAGCAGGGCTGCTCCGACGTGCATCTGGCCGTGGGGGTGCCGCCGATGCTGCGCATGAACGGCGACCTGCTGCCGATCAAGTTCCGCGATCTGCGCGACACCGAGCTCGAGAGCTATCTCGCCGAGATCCTGTCGCAGAAGCAGGCGGACCACTTCGCTTCCGGCCGCGACCTCGACTTCTCCTACGTCAGCGCCGAAGGCGGCCGCTTCCGCGTGAACATGTACCGCAAGGAGACGGGCCTCGGCGCGACGTTCCGCGCGATCCCGACCGCGATCCCGTCGCTCGAGTCGCTGCACCTGCCGCCGATCGTCCGCAAGCTCTGCGACCATCACCAGGGCATGGTGCTCGTGACCGGTTCCACCGGCACCGGCAAGTCGACGACGCTCGCCGCGATGATCGACCTGCTCAACAGCACCCGGAAGCTGAACATCATCAGCCTCGAGGACCCGATCGAGTTCGTACATCGCAGCAAGCAGAGCCAGGTGATCCAGCGCGAGCTCGGCACGCACATCCCGTCGTTCGCCGAGGGCGTGCGCGCCGCGATGCGCGAGGATCCGGACGTGATCCTGGTCGGCGAGCTGCGCGACGCTGAGACGATCTCCATGGCCATGACCGCCGCCGAGACCGGCCACCTCGTGCTCGGCACGCTGCACACCACCAGTGCGACCAAGACCATCGACCGCGTGATCGACGCACTGCCGGTCGAGCAGCGCGAGCAGACCAAGAGCTTCCTCGCCTCGAGCCTCATCGCGGTCGTGACCCAGGTCCTGGTCAAGAACACCGAGGGGCGCGGCCGCCGCGCCGTGCTCGAGGTCATGGTCATGACGCGCGCGATCGCCAAGCTGATCCAGTCCGACCAGACCTTCCAGATACCGAGCCAGCTGCAGACCGGCAAGGATCTCGGCTCGCAGCTGCTCGACCAGGCGCTGCTGCAAGGCCTCGCCAACCGCGAGCTCGACGCGGAGGATGCCGTCGCGTACGCGAGCGAAAAGCGCCTCTTCCAGAAGTACATCGCCGATACGAGCCTGCTGCCGAAGCTCGAAACGGCGGCGATCTGAGCCGCGCGGAGCGCCTCGTCCATGCCCCGGATCGACGACTATCTCAGACAGGTGCTCGAGCGCCGTGCCTCGGACCTGCACTTCCTCGCCGGCGACCCGCCGCGGATCCGCGTCTACGGCGATCTGATGCCGCTGCACCCGGATCCCCTGCCCACGGACCTGGTCCGCGAGACTCTCTATGAAATCATGCCGAAGGCCGCAGTGCAGCGCTTCGAGCAGCACGACGGCGCGGACTTCGCCTACACCATGGGCGAGCTCGGCCGCTTCCGCGTCAACGTGATGCGACACCTCAACGGTATGGGCGCGATCATGCGCTCGATCCCGTCGAAGGCGCTGTCGATGGACGAGCTGCAGCTGCCGACGGCGGTGCGCCAGCTCTCGCGCGCAGCCAACGGCCTGATCCTCGTGACCGGCAAGACCGGCTCCGGCAAGTCGACGACGCTGGCGGCGATCATCGACGACATCAACCGGCGCACCAAGGGGCACATCCTGACGATCGAGGATCCGATCGAGTTCATCCACCCGCGCAAGAGCTGCCTGATCAGCCAGCGCGAGGTCGGAGTGCACAGCCCGAGCTTCGCCGATGCGCTGCATTCGGCGCTGCGCGAGGACCCGGACGTGATCCTGGTCGGCGAGTTGCGCGACTACGAGACCATGAGCATCGCGGTCACCGCCGCCGAGATGGGCATCCTGGTCATGGGCACGCTGCACACCAACGGCGCCGCGCAGACCGTCGACCGCATCGTCAACGTGTTCCCGGCAGACAAGCAGCCGCACGTGCGTACCATGCTCTCGACCTCGCTGCGCGGCGTGATCTCGCAGCAGCTGCTGCAGCGCGCCGACGGCAACGGCCGCGTCGCCGCGCTCGAGATCCTGATCAACACGCCGGCGGTCGCGAACCTGATCCGCCAGGGCAAGCTGGATCAGCTCGAGACGACCATGCAATCCGGCGGCTCCTTCGGCATGCGTACCATGGACAGCGCCATCCAGGCCCTGCTCGACTCGAAGCAGATCAGCGGCAAGGAAGCTTTCAAGAAGGCCATCAACAAGAACAAGTTCGAGGCCGTCCGCGACGCCTGAAGGCACGCCACGCGCTGGTCCGGACCGGGTAGACTTGGCGGATGCCCCGCAAGATCCTGGTCACCAGCGCCCTGCCCTACGCCAACGGGCCCCTGCATCTCGGCCACCTCATCGAGGCCGTCCAGACCGACATCTGGGTCCGCTACCAGAAGATGCGCGGTCACGACTGCCTGTACGTCTGCGCCGAGGACGCGCACGGCACGCCGATCATGATCAAGGCCAAGGCCGAGGGCACGACGCCCGAGGAGCTGATCACGCGCGTCGCCGCCGAGCACCGCGCCGACTACGAAGGCTTCCTCA
>JADLDF010000550.1 GCA_020846815.1 Gammaproteobacteria bacterium
CGGTACAACCCGGGCTGCGACCCCGAGATCGTGCACGACGAGGTCGTCAGCATGCTGCGTGCCTGGCGTGGCCGGCCGCAGGCGTATCGCGCCGTATCGTTCAACGACTCGCTGGCCGTGCTGCGCAGGATCCGCGCTCCGGTGCTGCTGATGACCTCGCCGGGTGACTACTTCTTCCCGCGCTTCCTGGAAGTCTGCGCCGCGCGGCCCGACGCGGCCGCGGCGACGGTCGGCGGCGACAACTTCCAGCCGCTGCTCGACCCGGGCGGCGTCGCGCGCGCACTGGAGAAGTTTCTGAGGGAACGATGATGGCGCGCCGACCCGGCGGATCGAGCATGGCACTCGTGATGGCCGGTGGTGCTCAGTAGTTTTCCATCGTGCGCTGCCCGACCCCGTCGACAGAAACTGAGATCGCAAGCCGTCGACTGATCGACATCGGGAGCCGCGTTTCTTAGTAACGGCACTGCGCCAGCGGCGGCCCGGCCGGCGTCCAGCGCCAGCCCTCGACTTGTGCGCCGCGCGGCAGATAGTGGATTTCGTGCAGATCCGCACCCCGCCGCAGCTTGATCACCAGCTCGCGGGCCGGGTCGCGCCGTGCCGCTTCGACGTCGCCGCGATCGACGATCTCGTCGCCTTCCTGCACCCCGGCTCGTGCGGCGTTCGAGTCCGCGACCAGGCCGCGCACTTTGCCTGCCGCGAAGTCGTCGAAGCCGAGCTCGAAGCGCGGCCCGTGGTACGGCACGGGCTTCAGGCAGGGGCCGAAGCTGCTCGTGGGCGGGACGATCGTCGCGCCGCCGTCGAGCCGCGGCCAGTTGTGCGTGATCTCGTGCGCGAGCAGGCCCTGCAGCTCCGCCGCGCTCACCGGGCGGTCGACGCCCCAGCCGAACATGAACGAGCGCCGCAGCGCGGTGCCGCCGCCGGCCGGATAGGGATTGGCGCGCACGAACACGCGATAGCTGCCGCCCGGATCGCGGAAGAACCGCGATGCCTGCGCGAACCAGGCCGAGATGTCCGCGGCCACGGCCGGCAGGTCGAACGGCGGCTCGGCGAACCAGTAGAGCGCGAACGGCCCGCCATCCGCGGGAAAGCGCTGCATCGGTCCGGCGGCATAGTAGGTGAAGGCCAGCATCTCCGCGTCGCCTTCGGTCTCGACGTCGCCCTCGCCCAGGCTCCAGATTCCGCGCGAGCCTTCGGGCATCGCGCCGAGGTCCCAGCGCAGGCGGATCCGGTACCGGGTCGTGGTGTCCGGCAGCGCGAGGAAGCTCAGGCCGGCGCCGTGCATCCCGGCCTGCTCGGCACGCAGGTCGAACAAGGGGCCGTTGCGCGTTGCGCGCGAGACTTTGCGCGGCGGTGCGAGATAGCGGACCTCGACGTCGCCGACGCTGGCCCGGTCCGTGGTCCAGTGGCGATAGCTGCCGCTGGGCGTCGGCGGCTCGTCGTGTGCGGTCAGCATCAGCAGGCCCTGGGCATCGCGCGCCTGGATCGCATCGCCGTCGTAGCGCGCAGTCGGGATCGAGGCGACCACGAGGCCCATGCGCAGCAGCCGGCCACCGGCTGCGATCCCGGGCCGCTCGATGCGCATGTGCACCTCGACGTGGGCGACGCGACCCGCTTCACTGACCGGGCGCAGCGTCAGCTCCAGGCGCGGCGCCGCGGCCGGCGCTTCCGGCAGGCTGCGCGTGGCCACTGCCCCGGGACGTGGGCCCGCGCAGCCGCTCGCGAGAACGAGGACGGCGAGCGCGAGGCCCGCGCCTGGACGCTTGCAGCGGCTGGCCATGGGATGGATCTCCGGATCGGGTGGATGGCAGCCTAGGCCGGTGTCGCGGTCTGGCTCTCGGCGCATTGCGTGCCTCGCAGTGCTCTGCAGGCTATGCCTATGCACGAGACCGGAAATGCCGCTTGTCATCGCCCCGGGCAGTCTCCACTCTCTGCGCATCATGTCCCTGCCTTCAGTGCCTGCCGTGCCGGAGCCGGCGTCGCCGCGTGGTTCCGCAGCCGGGCCGGCGGCCGCTGCGTCCGCCGGCCTCGACACCGCGCTCGCGCGCCTCGGCTACGACGCCTTCCGTCCCGGCCAGCGTGAGGCGATCGAGGCGCTGCTCGCGCACGGGCGTGCGCTGCTGGTCGCGCCCACCGGTGGTGGCAAGAGTCTCTGCTACCAGCTGCCGGCGCTGGTGCTGCCCGGCACCACGCTGGTCGTCTCGCCGCTGATCGCGCTGATGCAGGACCAGGTCGCGGCGCTCGAGGCACGCGGCGTCGCGGCCACGTTCCTCGCCTCGACGCTCGATGCTGCGCAGATGCGCGAGCGGCTCGCCGGTCTCGCGCGCGGTGCCTACGCCCTCGTCTACGTCGCGCCCGAGCGCCTGGTCGCGCCCGAGTTCCGCGCACGCCTCGCGCGGCTCGACTGCCCGCTGGTCGCGATCGACGAGGCGCACTGCATCAGCGAGTGGGGCCACGACTTCCGCCCCGAATACCTGCAGATCGGCGCGCTGCTGCGCGAGCTCGCGCCGCGGCACGTGCTCGCCTGCACCGCCACCGCCACGCCGGTGGTGCGCGACGAGATCCTGGTGCGTCTCGGTCTGCCATCCGATACGCCGCAGCTGGTGCGCGGCTTCGCGCGGCCGAACCTGGCGCTGCGCGTCGCCGAGGTCGCGGGTGCGCGCGATCGCGAGGCACGAGTCGACGCGGCGCTGCGCGAGGCGCTCGGCGAGCCGGCGGTGCGGTCGCGCGGGCGCGCCGGCGCGGTGGCGGACGTGGGTGCGGGCAGCGGCACGGGCGCCGCCATCGTCTACTCGCCGACCCGTCGTCTCGCCGACGAGGAAGGCGCGCGGCTCGCGGCCGCGGGCTGGCGCGTCGCGGTCTATCACGCCGGGCTCGACGGCGCCGCGCGCACGCGGGCGCAGCGGGCGTTCACCGCCGGCGAGGTCGAGGTGGTCTGCGCCACCAACGCTTTCGGCATGGGCATCGACCGCGCCGACGTGCGCGCGGTCGTGCACCTCGGCCCGCCGGGCTCGATCGAGGCCTACTATCAGGAAGTCGGTCGCGCCGGCCGCGACGGCCGCGACGGCCGCGACGCGCTCGGCCTGATGTGCTGGTCACAGCAGGATTTGCCGCTGCGCCGTCGCCTGCTCGAGCGGCCGATGGAAGACCTCGAGCCCGACCCGGAAGTGGTCGAGCACAAGTGGAACCTGTTCCTCGAGCTGATCCGCTGGGCCGAGGGCGGCAGCTGCCGCCACGACGCGATCCTGCGCTACTTCGGCGACGAGGCCGAGACGCTTGCGGGCTGCGGCCGCTGCGACGTCTGCGTCGCGCTCGGCGCCGACGGCGACGAGGGCGCGGAGTGGGCCGGCAGCGAGGCGGCGGCGCGCGCCACCGAGCTGGCGAGGGTGCTGCTGTCGGGCGTCGCGCGACTCAATGGCCGTTTCGGCCTGAAGCAGGTCGTGCGGCTGCTGCATGGCGAGCGCGAGGAGCGGCTCGAGCGGCTCGGCCTCACGCAGGTGCCAACCTTCGGCCGTCTGGCCGATCGTCCGCCGGACTGGATCCAGCGCGCACTGTCGCGCTGCGTCACGGCCGGCTGGGTAGCCTTCAGTGGCGACGAGCATCCGGTCGTGCGACTCACCGAGGATGGCGTCGCGGTGATGCGTGGTCAGCGACCGGCACGCTGGCTGCCCCCCTCGTCGCTGGCGCGCGGCGCGGGCAGGGCCGGCGGGGGTGGCGGCCGGCGTGCCGCACGTCCGCCGGTCGAGGCCGAGTCCTTCGATGCCGGCGAGCAGGCACTGTTCGATGCGCTGCGAGCGGCGCGGCTCGAGCTCGCGCAGTCGCAGGGCGTGCCGGCGTACGTGGTCGCGCACGATCGCTCGCTGCGCGAGCTGGTACGCCTGCGGCCGCGTTCGCCGCACGAGCTCGCCGGCGTCATGGGCTTCGGACCGCAGAAGATCGAACGCTATGGCGAGCGGTTCCTCGCGGTGGTCGCCACGCATGCACGCACGGCCGCCTGAGCGCGGCTGCGCTCAGCTCTCGAGGCGGCACTGCTCGAGAAGCCCTGGAAGCAGGCGCGCCCCGGCGTGCGCGACGGCTTCCACCCCTCAGAAGTTCGTGCGCAAGGTCATGCCATACATGCGCGGCTCGTCGACGGATGCGATGCGGGCACGGGTGCCGGCCAGGCCGCGCAGCGGTGCGTTGGCGACGAGGCCCGCCGTGATCTCATTGGTCAGGTTCGTTCCCCAGAGCTCGAATGACCAGCGCCCGCCAGGCGCAGTGAACCCGAGGCGTGCGTTCAGCTTCCAGTACGCATCCTGATAGTCGAACGGAATCGGCGTGAGGTTGGCCTCCACGGCCTGGGTCGTCGTGCGACGTCGGCTCGAGTA
Source organism: Gammaproteobacteria bacterium (assembly GCA_020846815.1). Next base: position 4,365 of record JADLDF010000550.1, read on the forward strand.
GTTCGCGTTGACGTTCGCGACCAGCCCCCAGCCGCTGCCGGGGAGCGCGGCGTCGTAGGTGAGCCCGGCGACGCCCGCGACTTCCGGCGCGTTGGTCAGGGGATACCCGCAAAGGCGACTCACCGACGACAGGTTCACGGTGGGAACCCCGGTGGCGCAATCCGGGTCGTACTTCGCGTCGACGAGCGTCGTGGCGAAGTTGGCCGAGAGGGCTTCGGTGATCCGCCCCCAGACTTCCAGCTCCACGCCCCTCGACTTCGCGCCGTGGACGTTGAACGTCGTGAACTGCAGGCCGGTGAATTCGAGCACCTGGAAGCCGCTCATCTCCATCTGGAAGAGGGCGAGGTTCGCGGTCAGGCGATCGAACTTGCCCTTGAAGCCGACTTCGTACGCATTCACCTTCTCCGACTGGAAGCGCGGATCGGCGTAGATCGGCGCAGCGCCCGTCGTCAGCACGGCGCTGGAGTTGACGAGGATCGCGGCCGTCGGATCCAGGTTGAAGCCACCGGACTTGAAGCCGTGACTGATGCTGCCATAGATCATGGTGCGCTCCGTCGGCTTGTACGACAGCTGGCCCGTATACGTCAGCTCGTCGTCGTCGAACCTGTCGGCCCATTCGCGCGGCAAGCCCAGGTACCGGCTGGCGAGTCCGCCGCCGAGCGCCGTCGGCGCAGCGATGCCGACGGGCGCGATGAACGGAAAGCAGTTGAGCCCGACCAACCCCGTGCGCAGCGCGGCCGGGACCGCGCCGGTGAGAGCGCCTGTCACGCTGGCCTGGCAGGCGCCGTTGGACGCCTGCAGCTGGCGGAAGCTGGCCCGCTTCGTCTCATCGACGTACCGGGCACCGAGCGTCACGGCCAGCTGGTCGGTGATCTGCAGCACGTTGTGGGTGAAGACCGAGAAGGACTCGGCAGACTGGTCGAACCGGTTGGTGGCGAAGGCGCCTTCGATGTTGACGGGTGCCCCTCCATTGCCGAGCGCCGTGAGCGTGAACAGCGGATTGACGCCGGCGGCGGCGCCGAGGTTTCCTGCGCTGACGGCTCGCTGGTAGTCCCTGCCCGCGGTCCATGACGCCGTCGATTCGATGTCCTCGTGGCCGTAGTAGGCGCCCAACAGCCAGTCGAGACGACCTTGCAAGGCATCGCCCTGCAGGCGTATCTCGTGCGAGGTGGTCGTGATGTCGTCGCCGTTCGGCGCGATGCCTGGGCGCGATGCCGACCCTCCAGCGCCGGCGGTCAAGGTCTGCAGGCTCGTGAAGTCGGCCTCCTGCGTGGAGGTCGAACTGAAGTCGCGGTAGGACGCGATGTACGTCATCTCGACCGGCCCGAGACGCCATCTGAG